>JBDTTK010000035.1:0-13282 GCA_039930685.1 Bryobacteraceae bacterium
TATTCTATGTGTTGGCCGGATCGGCGCTTGCGAGCGCGGCCCTGTTCGCGCAGCGCTGGAGAGCAGAGCAACAGGCGTTTGCGGTGTCTTAAAGCCTCTGCAGCCGATGGATGAGTGGCACCTATTCGGGATTGCGCATGATGACCGTGCGGATGGGGAATGGAATCTCGATGCCTTCCTCGCGGAAGCGATGCCAGATGCGGGCGCGCAATTCGCTCAGCACGGCAAACTGGCTTTCAAACTCGTCCACCCAGATCAGGAGCGCGTACGAAATACTCGAATCGTCGAAGCTCAAAACGCGCGCGGTGGGGGGCGCATGATTTGACAACCCCGGAATATCTTCGGCGGCGCCTACTTCGATGAGTACGCGCGTTACATGCCGTGGATCGGCGGCGTAGCTGGCCGACACATTGACGCGGACACGCAATTCGCGATCCCGGACGGTGAAGTTCGCGAGTGTGGCCTGAGCGAGCTTTGCATTCGGAATGACGAAGTAGTTGCGATCGAGCGACCGGAGCGTTGAAGTTCGCCAATTCACGTCGGTGACGTAGCCTTCGACCTGACCGCCGTCGAGCCGCACATAGTCGCCCATCCGTACTTGCCCGGCGAGGCTCATGTAGATACCCGCGAACAGGTTCGCCAGCGTATCCTGCAAGGCGAGCGCGACTGCGATGCCGCCGACGCCGAGCGCGGTCAGCAGCGGCGCGACGGTCACGCCAAACGCATTCAGCACGATCATCGCGCCCATCACGACGATGACGGATCGAGCGAGGTTCTGGCTCAGAGTGGTGACGCCGAGCCCGCTCTCGCCGGCCTTGGAATATCCGCGGATCGCGGCGGCGACGAGGCGCGAAAGGGCCATTGTCAGCGCGACGATCCAGAGGACGACCAGAGTCTTGCTTACGTAGCCAAGAATGCGCGGATTGAGATCGGCGTTCAGGACCGCGATATGCAGGCCGAAGATGCCAACCCAGAGCATGAACGGCGCGCGAACCGCGTCGATGACGCCGGGGTCGATGGGCCGTTTCCGCTGTTTGGACCAGCGGTCTACCCAAAGAAAAAGTAGACGGCGGGTCACATACCCGACCGCGAGAATTGCCAAAAACCAGAGTGAAGGGAAGAGCAGGTCCGTGCGATGCGCGTAGAGGGTGGACAGGACCTGATTCATGGCCTTCCGGATCCGCTAGGTTCGCGCGCGTGCCGGCGGCGCGCCGTTAATGTCGCGCAGGATCGCATCAAGAACGCCGTTGATGAATGACACCGATTCGTCGCCCGAGAATTGACGCGCCAGTTCGAGCGCCTCGTCGATCACGACCGGGGCCGGCGTTCCGCCGTTCGTCATTTCGTGGACGGCAAGGCGCAGGATGTTGCGGTCGACGGTCGCCATGCGCTCGATGCGCCAGTGGTCGGATTTACTCGAGATCCGTTCGTCGATGGCCTCGGCCTCGGATACCGTTCCGCGAACAAGGTTCTCCATGAAGGGGTCGGCGAGCGGCGGTTCCGGATCTTCCTCGGAATGCATGGTCTCGTACAGCGCGTCGATCGCTTCCTGAACCGGCTGCTGCCGGATATCCCATTGATAGAGCACCTGGAGGGCGCGTTGCCGGGATCGATGGCGGGCTGGCATACGGTGCTAAGCCTTGCTCCGAATTCCGTTCAGCAGATGGGCCATTTCGATGGCGGTGTTGGCCGCGTCAAATCCCTTGTTGAGCGTGAGGTCGCCAGCATCGGTTTTGGTGGATGTCCCGCCGGCGCGTTCGAGCGCCTGCTGCATTGTCTCGGTCGTGAGGACGCCGAAGGCGATCGGCTTCAACGTTTCAAGGGACGCTTGCTGGATGCCTCGTGCCGCTTCGCCCGCAACGTAGTCAAAGTGAGGAGTGTCGCCGCGAACGACGGCGCCCAGCGCAACCACGGCGTCGAAGCTCGCAGCCAAGGCTTTCGCGGCGACCGGTAATTCGAAGGCGCCGGGGACGTGTACTACCTTGATGTCCGCATCGGCCGCGCCGGCTTGTTTCAAGGCCGCCAGCGCGCCAGCGAGCAGACGGGAAGTGATCTCGTAGTTGAATCGTGCCACGACGACAGCGACACGAAGGCCCGTGGCATCAACGTTCCAAGTTAGTTTTTCGCTGGACATTTTCGCTCAGAAACCGCGAGGACTGGGGCGCGCCTGCACTTCCGTGGGATACTGGAAGTTCCCAGCAACATCATACCGCATGGACCCCGCCTACATCCGTAATTTCTCTATCATTGCGCACATCGACCATGGCAAGTCGACGCTCGCTGATCGTCTGCTTGAATATACCGGCGCGTTATCGCAGCGGGAGATGATGGCGCAGGTGCTCGACTCGATGGACCTCGAGCGCGAACGCGGGATCACGATCAAGGCGCATGCCGTCCGGCTCGAGTACAAAGCGAAGGACGGGGTCACGTATCAACTGAACCTGATCGATACTCCGGGCCATGTCGACTTCACGTACGAGGTCTCGCGAAGTCTGCAGGCATGCGAAGGCGCGCTGTTGGTGGTCGACGCGTCGCAAGGCGTCGAGGCGCAGACTCTGGCCAACACGTATCTTGCCCTGCAGCACAATCTGGAGATCATACCGGTAATCAATAAGATCGATTTGCCGTCGGCCGAGCCGGAACGCATCCGGGAGCAGATCGAGCAACTGGTGGGTTTGGACGCGAGCGAAGCGGTTCTCGTGAGTGCGAAGAATGGAATCGGGATCGAGGATGTTCTCGAAGCCGTCGTCAAGCTGGTGCCGCCGCCGAAGGGCGATCCGGAGGCTCCGCTTCGCGCGCTGATCTTCGATAGCTGGTTTGATCCATACCGCGGCGTAGTGATTCTGATGCGCCTGATCGACGGCCGCATCAAACTTGGCCAGAAGATCCGCCTGTTCTCAAACGAGAAGACGTATGAAGTAGAAGGGCTGGGCTTCCAGTCGCCGAAGCCGGTTCCGTGCGGCGAGCTGTCAGCCGGCGAGGCCGGTTACCTATTCGCCAACATCAAGACCATCGCCGACGCGCAGATCGGCGACACGATCTTTGGCCTCGATAACCCGAACGTCGAACCCCTGCCGGGATTTCAGCCGGCGAAGCCGATGGTTTTCGCGGGTCTTTACCCGGTTGAGAGCCACGAGCACGGTCTGCTACGCGATGCGCTCGAAAAGCTGAGACTGAACGACAGCGCGTTCAACTTTGAGCCGGAGAACTCGGTCGCGCTCGGATTTGGGTTTCGCTGCGGGTTCCTCGGACTGCTCCACCTCGAAATCGTCCAGGAGCGACTTGAGCGCGAGTTCAATATCGATCTGATCACGACGGCGCCGGGCGTCCGTTACCTGATCACGAAAACCGATGGCGCTGTGATCGAAGTCGAGAGCCCCGCGAAGTTCCCGGATCCGACGGGCATCGCCAACATTCAGGAACCAATCATCGATGCCACAGTGATCACGCGGGAAGAGTACATTGGCGAAATTCTGAAACTTCTCGAAGAGAAGCGCGGCGTGCAGAAGAAGTTCGAGTACATCGGCGGCGGCCGCGTGATGCTGGTCTACGAGATGCCGCTGAACGAAGTGGTGCTCGATTTCTACGACCGCTTGAAATCCGCTTCGCGCGGATACGCCTCGCTCGACTATCAGTTGGCGGGCTATCGCATTTCGCCGATGGTGAAGCTCGATGTGCTCGTCGCGGGGGAGCCGGTCGACGCGCTGTCGATGATTGTTCATCGCGACTTCGCTTTCGAACGCGGCAAGGACCTGATTTCGCGGCTCCGTAAATTGATTCCGCGCCAGATGTTCGAAGTGGCGCTGCAAGCTGCGATCGGCAACAAGGTGATCGCGCGCGAAACGATCTCCGCGATCCGCAAGAACGTCATCGCCAAGTGCTACGGCGGCGACATTTCGCGCAAACGCAAGCTACTCGATAAGCAGAAGGAAGGCAAGAAGCGGATGAAGCGCGTCGGGCGCGTCGAGATTCCGCAGGAGGCTTTCCTCGCCGTACTCAAGGTCGGACAGGAAAGCAACGATTGAGGCTCGGGCGAGGCTTGCGCCCCGCCCGGCACGAGCCTCTTATTTCTCGCTGGACGGCGGCACGATTCCTTTGAGGCGCATGTAAGTCACCATGTTGCCGTAGTGCTCCCAGGTGTGGCCGCTCATGTTGAACACGAGCCCAAGGCCGGGCAGTTTTCGGGGGCCGGCGCTGACGATGGATTCCGCCGTCATGGAGTTTACGATCGGGCCGCAGTAGGCCTTCACGTCCTTCATCGCCTTCACCAACTCGACCTTCGTTGTCATTTTCGTCTCAATATCTTTGCCCGGATTCTCCTCGCCTTTCATCGAGCTGCAGTAGAAGAAATTGGTCTCGGCAATGTGCCCGACCAGTGCGCCGAATGACCGGACGTCGGGTGTTGGCTTGAACCCGAAGGCGTCGTCCGGCATCTTCTCCGCGGCCTTGAGGACGAGATCGTGGGTCCGGTTGAAGCCGGTCTGAGCTTGAGACATTAACGTAATGGGCTGCTGTGCGAGCGCGGCAACCGTGAGGGTGAAGAGCGAGACGAGGGTTTTCATGGGATGGACCAATTCCTACGTTCTGACGAACAAGGTTGGAATTTGTGACGAACTTTCGCCCCGCAGGCAGCGGGCCGAAGAAGTCAGGCCAATTGTCCGAAGGCATGAAGCACCACCCTTCGGACTTGCGGCTCGCGCCGATGCTCAAACAAATAGAGGCCCTGCCACGTTCCAAGAGTCATGCGCGCCTTGCGAATGGGAATGGAAAGCTGCGTTTGCGTCAGCGCCGTGCGGATATGGGCCGGCATGTCGTCGGAGCCTTCGAGAGTATGGCGGTAGCGCGGGTCGCGTTCCGGAGCGAGACGCTCGAAGAAGTCGGCCAGATCGGCGGTCACGTCCGGGTCGTAGTTTTCCTGGATCACGAGGGATGCGGATGTGTGCTGCAGGAAGACGGTCAGAAGGCCGATTTCGATGCCGGATGGTGCAAGCCAGTCCGCGACGGTGGTCGTGAATGGATAGAGCCCCTTCCCGCGAGTTCGTAGTTCGATCGAGTGCTGGAGATGGTGCGACGTGGGCGTTACCTTTCTTTGGGCAAAGGAAAGCCCACTTTTCTGCGCGGAGCTGTAGGAACGAGGAGTGCTTCGCGGATGACTTTCAGGATGCCGCGAATTGCGTCATCGTGTCCAGCGTACTTGGTCTCCAGCCGATTCAGCTTGTCGGAGAGCTCCTGGTAGCTGCCCGCGAGAAATCGCAAGTGGACGAAGGCGCGCATGATGGCGATATTGACCGCCGTGGCCCGCTTGCTGCGGAGTATGCTCGACAGCATCGCGATGCCTTCCTGTGTGAATCCGAAAGGCGCGTGCTTGATGTTGGCGCCTCGCTTCTTCAAGATCACAGATTGTGATCTTGAAGCCAGGTCGGTTGCTTCCTGTAAAGTGAGCTGGATCATGAAGTCGTCGGGAAAGCGATCGAGGTTGCGCCGCACGGCCTGGTTGAGCACTCGCGTCGGTACGCCGTAAATATGCGCGAGGTCCGTGTCGAGCATCAGTTGCCTGCCGCGGACGGAATGAATCATGGCGCTTAGTTCAGGAAGTCTCGGAGCGCGTATCGGACGACGGACGAGAGAGGTCGATTTCTTCGAGCGCTTATTTGTCGTGGTGGGCATATTGGCCAGGGTTCAAGATCACAATTTGTGATCTTGAAGCGGGTTCCTTTCATGGAAGCCCGCATGGCAGGGGCAGAGTTGGGCGCCGGAACAGCGGAGACCCTGCTTTAAGTGTTACTCGACCGTGACGCTCTTCGCAAGATTTCGCGGTTGGTCCACATCGCAGCCCCGCCGGACCGCGATGTGGTACGCGAGCAGTTGCAAGGGCACGACTTCAAGAATTGGAAGCAGGAGATCCTTGGTCGCGGGAATGTGGATCACGTGGTTCGCCGCGCGCGCCGCCTCATCGTCGCCCTCATTGACGATCGCAACAACGATTCCTTCGCGCGCGCGCACTTCCTGGATGTTAGAGAGCGTCTTCTCGTAGAGCAGCCTGCTCGCCGGATCGTCAGGATCGTGGGCTGCGAGCACGACGACCGGGAGATTCTCGTCGATGAGCGCGTTTGGCCCGTGCTTCATCTCGCCCGCCGGATAGCCTTCGGCGTGGATATAGGAGATCTCCTTCAGCTTGAGAGCGCCCTCGAGCGCCATCGGGAAATGCACGCCGCGGCCCAGATACAGAAAATCCGTCGCGCGGAACAGGACTTTGGTTAGATCCTCGTAGAGCGTTTGGGTTCGCAGAATCGTCTCGAGCTTTCCCGGTATCAGCAGAAGCTCTTTCGCGAGCGCGGCTGACTCTTCCGCCGACAGTTGATTGCGGGACTGGCCCAGATACATCGCGAGGATGAAGAGCGCAGTTAGTTGCGAAGTAAAGGCCTTGGTGGATGCTACTCCAATCTCGGGCCCGGCATGCGTGATCAGGGTCCCCGCCGCTTCGCGCGTGATCATCGAGCCGACGACGTTACAGATCGCGAGCGTCTTTGAGCCTTTCTGTTTCGCTTCGCGCTGCGCCGCGAGCGTGTCCGCCGTCTCGCCGGACTGCGAGATAACTACCGTGAGCGTGTCCGAGGAGACGATGGGGTCCCGGTAACGAAACTCGCTGCCATAGTCCACCTCGACTGGAATCCTCGCCAGACGTTCGATCATGAACTTCCCGGCGAGCGCGGCGTGCCAACTGGTTCCGCACGCGATGATGCGCACCCCGCGGAAGCCTTGCCAGTCCCGCGCGCTGATGTCCATCTCGTCGAGGAAGACGCGTCCGGACTCCTGGCCGATGCGGCCGAGCATTGTGTCCCGGACGGCGCGGGGCTGCTCGAAGATCTCTTTGAGCATGAAGTGCTTGTAGCCGCCCTTTTCGGCCATGATCGGGTCCCACATGATGTGCGACACCGTGCGTTTGACGGGCTTGCCGTTGAAGTCGGTGAGGTGGACGCCTTCTTGCGTGAGAACAGCCAGATCGCCGTCCGCCAGAAAGAACATGTCTCGTGTGTGGCTAAGGATGGCCGGCACGTCGGAAGCGACGAAATACTCGTTGTTGCCGAGCCCGATGACGACCGGAGGTCCAGACCGCGCGGCAACGATCTTGCCAGGGTCGAGGCGGGAGATTACGGAGATGGCGAATACGCCTGTCAGTTGACGGACGGTATCCCGGACGGCATTTTCCAGATTGCCGTCGAAATGTTTCTCGACCAGGTGGGCGATGATTTCGGTGTCTGTCTCCGTGACAAACACGTGCCCTTCGGCTTCGAGCTGGTGCTTCAGCGCCAAGTAATTCTCGACGATTCCGTTGTGCACAACGACCACATCGCCTTTGCAATCGCGATGCGGGTGAGCGTTTTCTTCAGTCGGCCGGCCGTGAGTCGCCCAACGGGTGTGGCCGATGCCATAGGCACCATCCAGCGGGCTTATGCGCAGGACCTCTTCGAGGTTCCGCAGCTTTCCGGAGGCGCGGCGGACCGCAAGATTGCCGTCTTCGAGCACCGCGATGCCGGCGGAGTCGTAACCCCGATACTCCAGGCGCCGCAATCCGTCAATGATGATCGGGACTGCCTTGCGTTCTCCGATGTAGCCAACGATCCCGCACATGTTTGATTCTCCGAGTTCGCTGGAAGTGGGCCCTAGGCCTCTAGAAATTCGAGCCGGTAATCTTCGATCACGGGGTTCGACAACAGATCGCGAGAAATCGCGTCCAGTTCGCTCGACGCGGCGGCCTTGTCCGACCCGGCAATTTCGATCTCAAAATACTTTCCCTGGCGAACGTCCGTGATGGACGAGTGGCCAAGGCCGTTGAGCGCTGCGCGAATGGTTTGACCCTGAGGATCGAGAACAGTTCGTTTGAAGGTGACGTAAACGCGGGCTTTCATGAATCTCCTATTGTAACGGGAGCAAGTAGGAGCCTGTTCGGCGCGTCAATTGCCGATACGGTAATCTTAGGGTTCTGAATCCTGCGTCCCATCGGGGCGTACATTTCTTCGCCGCTTGAAGCATCGGCCGGGGGACACGCACATCGTAAAAATTTGCTCACTCGCCAGCGGGAGCACCGGCAACGTAACCTGGATTGCCACGGACCGCGCGCGTATTCTTGTTGACGCAGGCCTAAGCCGGAAGGAAACGCTTGAGCGATTGCGGCGCGCCGGCGAACCCGCGGACCGCATTGATGCCATCTTGATCTCGCATGAACATGGCGATCACGTCGCGGGACTGGTGCCGCTCGCACGCGGCGCGTACCAGGAAAAGAAGAGCGACGTCCCGGTTTTCATGACGGCCCTAACCGCCCGAGCGATGGCCTGGGCCGAATATACGCCGAGGCTTGAGCACTTTCAAGCAGGTTCTTCGTTCGTGGTCGGAGACATTGAAGTGTCGACTTTCACTATTCCGCACGACGCTCTGGACCCGGTCGGCTTTACGTTTCAGACCCAGGGAATCAAGATTGGCGTTGTCACCGATTTGGGCTACATCCCGGAGTCGATCAAGGTCCATCTAAGAAACTGCGATCTTCTGCTCCTCGAAGCGAACCACGATGTTGAGATGCTGAAGGTAGGCCCGTATCCGTGGTCCGTCAAACAGCGCGTGATGGGCAGGAACGGACACCTTTCAAATGATGTCGCGTGCGATTTCATTCAGAATGATCTCAATACGACCACCTCGACGTTGATCCTCGGGCATTTGAGCGAGCATAACAATCACCCAGCCATCGTGCGGCTGGCGGCCGATCAGGCGCTGGCCGGGCGCAGTCTGTTTACCCGGCTGATCATAGCCGAGGCCGATAATCCAACCGAAGTATTCTGCTACTAGCGGGAAGGCGAGCATATGATTGCCCGATACACCCGGCCCGAGATGGGCCACACGTGGAGCGACGAGAACAAGTACCGCCAATGGCGTGAGGTGGAGCTTGCCGCTACGGAGTCATTGGCCGAACTCGGGGTTGTGCCCACGCAGGCCGCCGAGAAGCTACGGCGGTTTTCCGGTTTCAAGGTATCGCGAATTCTCGAAATTGAGCGGGAAGTAAAGCACGACGTGATCGCGTTTACCACGGCGATCTCCGAGAACCTGGCAGCCGCCGGCCATGCGGAATCGTCGCGGTGGCTCCACTACGGCTTGACCTCGAACGACGTGGTCGATACGGCCCAGGCCCTTCAAGTGCGCGAAGCCTCGGCGATCCTGATCGGTGGGTTGCGAAAGCTCGCCTCGATTCTGCGGACGCGGGCGTTCGAATTTAAGGACGCGATCCAGATCGGCCGGACCCACGGAGTGCATGCGGAACCGATTACGTTTGGGTTGAAGCTCGCACTTTGGTATGACGAAGTCCGGCGCGGGGAAGCCCGGATGCGGGCTGCCGCCGAGGATATGCGGGTGGGCAAGATCTCCGGCGCAGTGGGTACATTCGGACATATTGGTCCGGAAGCGGAGGAGCTGATTTGTGCCAGATTATCCCTTAAGCCCGCACCCATCGCTTCTCAGGTGATTTCCCGCGATCGCCATGCGATGTACTGTTCGACCTTAGCCGTCGTGGCTGCCACCTGTGAGAAGATTGCGCTTGAAATCAGGCATTTACAGCGTACCGAAGTCCGTGAAGCCGAAGAGCCGTTCAGCATAGGACAAAAGGGCTCTTCGGCCATGCCGCATAAGCGAAACCCCGTAACCTCCGAGCAAATTTGCGGACTAGCGAGGATTGTGCGATCGAACGCCCAGGCGGCTTTTGAAAACATAGCTCTTTGGCATGAGCGTGACATATCACATTCATCGGTAGAGCGAGTAATCCTACCGGATTCAACCATTTTGGTCGACTACCTACTCGGGAAGACGCAATGGCTTGTGGAGGGAATGGCAGTGTATCCGGAGCGTATGCGTCGAAATTTGGAGCTGACACGAGGGCTGGTGTTTTCCGGCCAGGTTCTACTGGATCTTGCATCTGGGGGGATGTTACGCGAGGAAGCTTACAGAGTTGTGCAAGCACATGCAATGCGGGCTTGGGAGCAAGAAGGTGATTTCCGGGCGGCAATTGAGGTAGATCCCGTAGTTGCTAACTATCTGAGCCCAGAACAGATTGCACACGCTTTCTCCGTGGAGCGTCAGTTGGGCAACGTTGGGGCGATCTTTAGTAGAGTTTTCGACGTCGACGAGGACTAGGGTCCCTCATAGTACGTTCTAGGGCGTCTATGAAAAACAAAAGTTCGAAAATGTCCGTTTTCGGGTTAAACTGTTCTCGCAAGCACTGGCAGTCCAGTTGCCTGCCGAAAGAAACAATGCGCCGACGTAGTACCAAGCTGATGGAAGTTGCCCGAGTTCTGCTGGTGGATGACAATCCAGCAGCGCGCCTCACGCTCAAGACGGTTCTTGAGGCCGGTGGGTATCACGTCGATTCGGCGGCCTCGGCCGCGGAAGCGGTTGGAAAACTGGACGACGGCGAATATGAACTCGTGGTCAGCGACCTCCAGATGGAATCTCCCGATTCCGGCTACAAGGTCCTCGCTCATGCGCGGATGATGCAGTATAAACCTGCAACCGCGATCCTCACCACCTACCAGAACGGGAGGACGGACGGGAAGCGGCCGATCCTCGTTACGCCCGAAGATGTGCCTGCTTTGATGGGCAAAGTCGCCGACCTTATCAGCCAGCGGGCTACGCGCCGGATGCGGCGCGAACTGCGCATCGCAGGCTAAAATACTCTCCTCCTAGAACATTTGAAGCGGAGTGACGCCGGCGGTGCCCGGCGCATCCGGATCATTGTCTCCGGGTCCGTTCGGGCCGCCTTCCCGGAGCTTGGCGCTCATCGACTCGATGCGGATCTCCGCGAGAGCAGTGATCTTCAAGTGGCCCTCCGGCGGCGATGAATAGTCGCGTCCGGCGATCCGGTCCGGCCAGTAGCGGCTAATCATCTTCTCCAGGACTTCTGCTTTGCGCGCATCCTCCTCCACTATTGCCGCTCGTCCGAAAACTACGACGCATCGGTAGTTCATCGAATGGTGCAAGGCCGTCTTCGCATAGACCAAGCCATCCAGCATGGTCACGGTGACACACACTGGGGCGCCGGTGGCCAAGTGATCCATCGCTCGGCTCCTTGTCCCGCCGTGGAGATAGAGCAAATCCGGCTCGTCCGCGTCAAAGTGATATGTAAGAGGGATCACGTACGGCTGAGGAGGTTCGTCGGGGTTTTGCTGCACGGCAAACCCGAGATGCGCGACCATGCCTGCCGCAAGAAATTCATGAGCGCGGTCCGGCCGGGCTCGCTCCGGGTGCATTCGCAAAGTAGTGCGAGGGTCCATGGAGCCAGTCTCGCAAAGAAGTGGCTCTATGACCAGTACCGCTTCTGGATCTATTTATGGGTCCACTTCTCGCTTACCATGGAGCCAGCGAAAGGGCACCAATGCCGATTCTGACTTCCAGACCCAAAACCTCCCAGTTGCTATCACACGTCGGACCTCTCCACCGGCAGGTCTATGAGCGTTTGCAGACCACCATCCGGCAAGGGCAGCTTCAGGCGGGTCAGCGGCTGCCGTCCACCAGAGCGCTGGCCGCCGAACTAGGAGTTTCGCGGAATACGGTGATGGCCGCGTTTGAGCAACTCATCGCGGAAGGATATTTGGAAGGGCAGGCGGGCTCCGGAACTTTTGTTACGCAGGGATTTCCCAAAGCGCCCGCAGCGGCCTCCCCGTCAGCGCCGGGCGCGGGGCTGTCGCGGCGTGGAGGCGACATCCTGAACGCAGGCCGGCCACGGCTGAATCCCGACGGCGCCGCGCGGCCATTCGAAGCCGGGGTGCCCGCGATCGATGCGGGGTTGCTTCGATTGTGGTGGCGCCTGATCCAGAAGAGTTGGAAGAAGGGTCCGCCTCCGCTTGGGTATCAGGACCCGGCCGGATACCTGCCATTGCGGCGTGCCATCGCCGTGTATCTCGCGGTGGCGCGCGGAGTCCGCTGCGAGCCGGAGCAGATCGTGATCACATCCGGCGCGCAGCAGGGCCTGGACCTGGCGGCGCGACTGCTGACGGATCAGGGAGATGCCGTCTGGATGGAGGACCCCGGATACGGAGGCGCGCGCACCGCGTTCGAAGCGGCCGGCGCCCGCGTGATTCCGATTCCGGTGGATCGCGAAGGGCTGGTCGTTGCGGAGGGGCTCCGGCGGATGCCGATGGCACGGCTTGCCTATGTGACGCCGTCGCATCAGTTCCCGGTGGGCGCCACCATGCCGCTGACGCGGCGCCTCGAACTCCTCAAGTGGGCGCGCGAGGCGGACGCGTGGATCGTCGAGGACGATTACGACAGCGAATACCGGTTCTCCAGCCGCCCGCTGCCTGCGTTGCAGGGCTTGGATGATTCCGCGCGCGTCGTCTATATCGGAACGTTCAGCAAGGTGATGTTTCCTGGACTTCGGCTAGGATATGTCGTCGTGCCGGGGAACGTCGCCGAATCGTTCGCGGCCGGACGCGCCGTCGGCGACCGTCAATCGCCCTGGCTCGAGCAGGCGGCGCTCACTGAGTTTCTACGGGAAGGGCACTTCGGCCGCCACGTCCGCCGCATGCGTTCCGATTACCGTGAGCGGGCGGAGGCTCTCGTCGACGCCGCACGGAAGAAGCTTGATGGACGCCTCGATGTCCGGATGCCGGAAACCGGCCTCCACGTCACGGGTTGGCTGCGCGAGGGCGAGTCCGACGTGCTCGTCTCGCAGCGCGCTGCCCGCGCGGGCGTTTCGGCGATGCCGTTGAGCCGCAGCGCGATCCTGTCGTGCCCGCCGGGATTGGTTCTTGGATACGCGGGCTATACGCCGGAGAAAATCCGGTTGGCCGTCGACGGACTTGCGTCGGCTCTGCGCGCCTGAGCGATGCGCCTGTATCGAGAGCGGGTACACTGATCTCTTGCGACTCGCGCTCATTGGATATGGCAACGTCGGCAAGGCATTCGCCCGGCTGATTCAAGACAAGTACGCGCAGTATCCGTTCAAGATTGTCGCGATTCGGACGGCGCGGCACGGCGCTGCCTTCGACCAGCGCGGGCTGCCTGTCGAACCCGCCTTTGACCTCCAGTGGACGCCCGAAAGCACGTCGATCGACGACTTCCTCGACCGCGCCCGCCCGGAGATCGTGGTGGAACTGACCACCTTAAATCCGGCGACCGGCGAGCCTGCCCTGTCGCACATCCGCGCGGCGTTTGCCCGCGGACTACATGTTGTCACCGCCAATAAAGGACCGATCGCCCACGCATATGCCTCTCTCAGAGAGGAGGCGCGACTCGCGGGATG
>JBDTTK010000036.1:0-13195 GCA_039930685.1 Bryobacteraceae bacterium
GACTGGAGCCGCGCCTATCACTCCGCGATGCTTGGTGTTGGCATTGATGTCGCGGCCGCGTTCAGCATGGAGTTGCAGCACGCGGACCCGAGTGCTGGAGCAGGCTTGGCGCAACGCGGTCCGGCTGGGGATCCGATTCTGTTGCCGACGCCCGCGATCCAGACCAACTTCTCGCCGACGAGCCGCGATTTCTGGAAGCAGGTCTACGCGGACCTCGCGCAGACGCAGGCGGACGCCGGGCAGACGCCATTCCTGCAGTTCGGCGAAGTGCAGTGGTGGTATTTCCCGAGCGATGGCCTGGGGCTAGCGTATTCCGGGATGCCGTTCTACGACGACTGGAGCAAAGCGACATTTGAAGCAGCCAATGGGCGTCCGCTGGCCACGTTCCTGACGAACTCCGCCGATCCAGCGGCGTACGCCGACGACGTTGCGTTTCTCGCACAATGCATCGCCGATTTCACGACGACTGTGATTGGGTGGGTGCGAACGGCGCATCCGACGGCGCGCTTCGAAGTGCTGTATCCGACCGACGTAAACCAGACGGCGTTCAACCAAGCCGTCAATTATCCCGCTTCGGCGTGGACGCCAGCCAACCTCGCATCGTTGAAGACGGAGAGCTTCGGGTTTACGCTGAACCGCGACCTGAACGCGGCGGCAACGACGATCGCGTTCGGCGCGGACCATGGATTCAGCCGATCGTCACGGAGCCATCTGGTTGGAATCGGAGACGCGACTACGGCGTGGGAGAAGGAAGCCCGGATGGCGGTCGGCGCCGGGTTCGAATCCGTCGTACTGTTCGCTTTGGATCAATTCTGCCTCATCGGGTACGACGCGCCGCTGTCCGCCGGACTGCGGCGTAGCCTGTTTATGGGCTAGTTGTTACACTGGCTGCTTGCTCCAGGTCCAAGGCGTCTCGAAGGTTTATTCGCTCTACGCGTCACCGGGGGACCGGCTGTGGCAGGGTCTGCGGGGCGGACATCATCCGGCCCAGGAATTCTGGGCGCTTCGCGATATCAATCTTTCGGTGGCGCGGGGCGAAGTCCTCGGCGTGGTTGGACCAAACGGCAGCGGCAAAAGCACGCTACTGCAGATCGTTTCCGGAATCCTCCAGCCGACGCGCGGGCGCGTCGTCACCGAGGGCCGGATCGCGGCGCTGCTCGAACTGGGCGCCGGATTCAATCCTGAATTCACCGGCCGCGAGAATGTTTTTCTGAATGGGGAAGTGCTGGGGATGACACGCGCGCAGGTTGCGCGTGTGTTCGACAGCATTGCGGCATTCGCGGACATCGGCGCCTTCCTGGAGCGTCCGGTGAAGGAATATTCGACAGGCATGTATGTGCGCCTGGCGTTCGCGACCGCCATCCATGTGGACCCGGAAATTCTCATCGTCGACGAAGCTCTGTCGGTCGGCGACGCGATTTTCGCCAATCGCTGTATCCAAAAATTCGAGCAACTCAAGGAGCAGAAAGTCTCCATCCTTTTCGTCTCACATGACCTTGGCCTGGTGAAGCGGCTGTGCGACCGCGCGATCCTGCTGCTGCATGGCAAGATCGCGGCCGAGGGCACGCCAGGCGAAGTCGTCAACCGCTACGCCGCCATGGCTGCCTCCCCACAGGCCGTCGCCGAGACGGCCATCGAGGGCGGGTTCCGTCATGGCGACAAATCCACGGAAATCACGCGGATCGAACTACGCGGGGCCAGCGGCGATACGCGGACCTTGGACGTTGGCGAATCCGTCACGGTACGAATCGAAGGCAAGTGCGTTGAAGACGTCGAGGGCGTGACTGCGGGAATGCTGATCCGCAATCGCATCGGCGTGGACGTCTTCGGCACCAATACGAATGTCGAGGGTCTCGCGAGTGGCGGCTGGAAGGCCGGCGACCGCTTTGAAGCGGAATTCGCTTTCGATTGCTCCCTGGCGCGCGGCGAATATACACTTACGGTTGCCACGCAGCATCCGGACGGCCGCAGCCAGGATTGGCGCGATGACGCGCTGCTCTTCCAGGTGGCGAGCGAGCGCGACGTGGCGGGCGTCGTCGACCTGCGAGCACGGGTAACGATGCGGCGGAAGGATTGAGGCCAAGATTGCAAAGCGAGACGATGCAAACCGGCGGCACTGGACGAACTAGCGATACGAGCTTCTTCGGGCATCCGCGAGGACTGGCGACGCTTTTCTTCGTCGAGATGTGGGAGCGGTTCAGTTATTACGGGATGCGCGCGCTGCTCATCCTGTACATGACTGCGAGCGCGGCGAACGGGGGGCTGGGCTTCGACCTCGCAACGGCAGGAGCGGTCTACGGCCTTTATACCTCGAGCGTTTACCTCCTTAGCCTTCCGGGCGGTTGGGTGGCGGACCGGATTCTCGGACAGCGCCGCGCTGTTTTCCTGGGCGGCATCCTCATCATCCTCGGCCAGCTGTGCCTGGGGATTTATGGCATCCCATCGTTCTATTTCGGCTTGCTGCTGCTGGTGCTGGGCACGGGTCTGCTGAAACCGAACGTGAGTACGATCGTCGGCCAGTTATATGCGATGGAGGACCGTCGCCGCGACGCGGGTTTCTCTATCTTTTACATGGGCATCAACACGGGGGCGTTCTTGTCGCCGCTGCTCATCGGCTGGGTGGGCCAAAAGGTAAATTGGAATCTGGGCTTCGCGCTCGCCGGAGTCGGAATGGTGATTGGGCTGATCCAGTATCATTTCGGCGCGAAGCACCTCGGCGATGCGGGACTGTATCCGGTGAAGGCGGAGTCCGAGGCGGACGACGCCAAACAGCGAACGCATCTGATCCGCGGCATTCTCGCTGGAAGTACGCTGCTCGCCGTGCCCTTCCTGTTGAACTCCAGCGGGATCCTGGCGATTACCGCCGAAGGTGTGGCCAACGCCGCCGGTATCATCCTGATCCTCGCGTTCGTCGGAGTCTTCGGCTGGCTGCTGACCAGCAAGAGTTTCACGATTGTCGAGCGGAAGCGGTTCGCGGCGTGTCTGCTATTGTTCATCGCGTCGGTGATGTTCTGGTCGGCGTTCGAGCAAGCTGGATCTACCCTCAACCTGTTTGCCGACCGCAGCACAAAGAACGAAATCTTCGGATTCGATTTTCCTTCCAGCTGGTATCAATCGCTGAACTCGGCGTTCATGATCTTCGGACTTGCGCCGGCCTTTGCGTGGCTGTGGGTCCGGCTTGGATCGCGCGAACCATCCAGTCCAATGAAGTTCGTCTTCGGCCTGTTACTGGTGGGTGCCGGCTTCCTGGTCATGGTATTCGGCGCCATTCGAGCGGATAACGGCGTGCTGGTCAGCCCGTTCTGGCTGACGCTGACATATTTCCTGCACACGTGCGGCGAGCTTTGCCTGAGCCCGGTGGGCTTAAGCGCATTCGCCAAGCTCGCGCCGCCGCGAGTCGCCGGACTGATGATGGGCGTGTTCTTCCTGTCGATCTCTATCGGAAATTATGTCGGCGGACGCGTCGCGTCCGTCTACGAGGTGTTCTCGACGGCGACTCTCTTCGGAGTGGTCGCCGCATTCTGCATCGGCCTTGGCGTGCTGATGATCCTGCTGGTGCCGTCGATGAAGCGGCTGATGGGAGGCGTCCATTGAACCTTGCGGCCATTCAAGAAGCGTTGCGTGAAGAAAAGTTGAACGGCTGGCTATTCTTCGATCATCATCAGCGCGACCACTTGGCGTATCGCATCCTCGAGCTGAAGCCTCCGGGGCCGGTGACGCGGCGCTGGTATTACTACATCCCGGCCACCGGCGAGCCGCGGGGCCTGATGCATCGGATCGAATCCGAAGTGCTGCTCACACTGCCCGGCTCGCACGAAGTGTATTCGAGCTGGAGCGAGCAGACCGAAAAGCTCGGCAAGATGCTGCAGGGCGGGAAACGGATCGCCATGCAGTATTCGCCGAACTGCGCCATCTTCACCATTTCGCTGGTCGACGCCGGGACCATGGAACTGGTTCGGGCGTGCGGCGTCGAGGTTGTCACGTCTGCGAACCTGATCCAGAAGTTCGAAGCCACGTGGACGGCAAAGCAACTGGAGAGCCATCTCGAGGCGGGCCTCCGGGTCGACGCGATCCGGCACGCGGCGTTTGAGCTGATTCGCGAGCGGACCCGCGCCGGAGCCGACCTCAACGAGTACCAGGTCCAGCAGTTCATCCGCGAGCAGTTCACGAACAACCGCATGACGACGGATCACGGCCCGATTGTGGGCGTCAACGAGAACGCGTCGAATCCGCATTACGAGCCGTCGGCGGACATCTGGAAGCCGATACGGCCGGGCGATTGCGTGTTGATCGATCTATGGGCGAAGCTCGATCAGCCTGATGCGGTTTACTACGACATCACCTGGACCGGATTCTGCGGCGAAACGCCGCCGGAGGAATATCAGAAGATTTTCGACGTGGTGACCGGAGCGCGCGATGCCGCCATCGAGAGAGTGAAGGCACGATGCGCGTCCGGCACGGCGCTCGAGGGCTACGAAGTGGACGACGCCGCGCGAGACCACATCAAGGCCGCAGGGTATGGCGAATACTTCGTGCATCGCACCGGCCACTCGATCGGCACAGAGGTGCATGGCGCCGGAGCCAACATGGACAACCTAGAGACGCACGATGTCCGCCGAGTGAGTTCGTGGACGTGCTTCTCGATCGAGCCCGGAGTGTATCTTCCGCAATTTGGCGTACGCTCTGAAATCAACATGTTCATCGAGGAACATGGGGCGCGAGTTACGGGCGAGATCCAACAGAAACTGCTGCTGCTGTAGGCCATGACGAAGGCCTTTTTTCTTCTGCTACTTGCTGCAACGGCAGCGGCCGCTAGCGTGGTGAAGACCGAAGTCAGCGGAAACAGCGTTCATTTCAAACTCAGCGACGGCGAGGCGCGGCTCGATTGGCTGTCGCCGGTGGCGTTCAGTTGGTATCGCGTTCCGGCCGGCGTGTCGATTCCGGATGCGCAAAGTCGGGAAGGGATCGCGTTTACGCCAGCGGAGCAGGATGGCTGGCTGCAGTACGCGACGAGATACATCCGCGTCGAAGTGAGCCGCCTGGACACGCATCTGCGCGTGTATTCCGCAAGCGGACAACTCCTGCGCGACGATCAATCGAAGCCCGCGGAGCGTCGATGGGGATCCGACGAGGGCTTTGTGCTCTCCGCTCTCGGGTACGGCGAGTTTCGGACCAACACGACTCCTCCGGAGCGCCGCTTCTATTACGGTCCGTCGCTGAAAGAAGTACTCGAACAGCACATGCTTGCCAATGGACAACCCGATGGCCTTGGGCCGGAGGTGGTGGATGTGTTGCGTCCGTCGCAACGGCCGCGCGAGAGTTCTCCGCCGTTGAACGTCAACGCGAATTCATGGGATGCGCTGCGCGACGTGGTTCGGCGGCTGCTCAACGCGAGCATGGAAGCGGTTCTGTATCCGAGCGTCGACCTCGCGTTGTTCTCCGGTCCGGCGCAGGCGCGGGCCGAGCAACTCGCGACGTTTCTGCCGATCGTCTTGGATTCACGGTCCGAGCCTTCCCGGATGGCTGCCCGCGATCCATGGAAGCCGTACCTCGTCACTTACTTTCGGGAAGCGCGCGATCGCGGATTCCCGATCATTCGACCTCTGATGCTGCAGTTCCCGAGGGACCCTCAATCGCCGGCGGTCGACGATGAGTTTCTGTTGGGCGATGAACTGCTCGTGGCGCCCGTCATCTCCGAGCAGAAGACGCGGACAGCCTATCTGCCTATGGGCTACTGGACCGATCTACGCACCAACATCGAGTACAAGGGCCGCCAATCCGTGTCGGTCGAAGTAACGCCATCGGCGATTCCGGTCTTCGCCCGGAACGGCTCGCTGCTTCCGATCGCAAGCAAGCGCGGACTCGAGCTCCATTATTTTCCGAAACTCGGCAGCGAGTTTTTTCTTTGGGAGCCTGAAGTTTCCGATATCTCGCAGTTTCATGCGAATCCCATTCTGGGCGACATCCTGCGGTTCGAATCCGAGGCGAGAATCGGACGAGATTGCGAGTGGATCGCACATCACTACGCCGCGCCCAAGTCCGTCAAGGACGCGAGTTCTGCGTACACGAAGGTCGCCGAACGCAGGCTTTTGCGGCCGGGAACCTGGTTTCATGACAGCGAGCACAACAACCTTCACGTGATGAGCCGCGCCGAACCCAACGGCGACGAGATCATCAACGTCTATTACTGAACCATGCTGGAAGAAATTCGACGCGTCGTTGCCAAGATCCCCAAGGGCAAGGTGGCGACTTACGGCCAAATCGCCGAAGCGGCTGGATTCCCTGGCGCCGCGCGCCAGGTTGCATGGGCGCTGCACAACAATTCGCGGGGTATTCCGTGGCATCGCGTTCTTGGCGCAGGCGGACATATCCGCCTGCCGGGCGAGTCCGGCATGGAACAGAGAATTCGGCTACGGGCCGAGCGCGTCGTGTTTCGCGGCGAGCGTGTCGACTTGACCAAGTCCGGCTGGCGGATATCCTTGAAGTGATGACCATCACGCAGTTCGCGCGCCGCAATCTCTCGCACTACCGGCGGACCAACCTCGCGGTGATGTTGGGCGTAGCGGCGGCGGTGGCGGTTCTCTCCGGAGCGCTCCTCGTCGGCGATTCGGTGCGAGGCAGCCTGCGCGATCTCGTCGCGCAGCGTCTTGGGCACACCAGCTATGTGGTCTCGAGCATGCTGTTTTTCCGTGACGCCCTCGCGAAAGAGATACCCTCGTCCGTTCCGCTCATCGCGCTCGAAGGGGTCGCGGTCCACGACTCGGACAAACGCGCGAGCAGCGCGCAGGTTTACGGAGTCGACGACCGATTCTGGAAGTTCAACGGCGTGACTGTCGACAACTCCGGCGGCGACGCGCATATCAGTTCCGCGCTGGCGGCCGAAATTGGCGCAAAGACCGGCGACACGATTCTGGTGAGAATCGAAAAGCCGTCGGCCATTCCGAAGGAATCGATGCACGGCCGCAAGGACGACTCGACGCGGGTCATCCGCTTTCAGGTCGGCTCCATTCTCGATGCCGCGCATCTCGGTGAGTTTTCGCTGCGGCCGACACAAGGCTCCGTCCGCGCCGTCTTCCTGCCGTTGCGGCGACTACAACGCGACCTGGTGCAGCAGGGCAAAGCGAACACGCTGCTGACGTCTGGACCGTCGCCGCTGACCGAATTGCGCGCCAAGGCCACGCTCGCCGATCTCGGCGTCAAGGTCCGGAGCATTCCGGAGTCGAACGCGCTCAGCGTCGAAAGCGAGGCAGCGGTGATCAACGACGCGCTGCTCGAAGCGGTGGAGGCAACCGGTGCGCCAACGGTGCCGATGCTGAGTTATCTTGCCAATTCGATTCGGATCGGCGACCGCGAGGTGCCTTACTCGCTGGTGGTCGCCATCGATCCGGCGCAGTTGCCCGCCGGTGCGCAGCGCGATTCCATTTATCTCAACGATTGGGCGGCGAAGGATCTCGGCGCGAAGACCGGCGACGAAGTCACGCTCGACTATTACTTCTGGGAGCCAAGCGGAACGCTCACGACCCGGCAAGCCAAGTTTCATCTCGCGGCAGTCCTTCCGATGTCGGGTCTCGCCACGGACCGCAATTTGACGCCCGACTATCCGGGCATTACAGATGCCGATTCTGTCGGCGATTGGGATCCCCCGTTTCCACTCGACTTGAAGCGCGTGCGCCCCAAGGACGAAGCGTATTGGAAGCAGTACCGAACTTCGCCGAAAGCGTTCCTGACACTCGAAGCCGGGCAGGCGTTGTGGGCATCGCGGTTCGGAAAGCTGACGACCATCCGGATTCCGGGCACGTCCGACGCCTCCGCGTTTGCGGCGAAGTTGCGAGCAAAAGTCGACCCGGAGCGCGCCGGCATGGCCGTGGTCGACGTGCGTACGCAAGGCGCGGGGTCGGCGAAGGGCTCGACGGATTTCGGCGAATACTTCACGTATTTCAGCTTTTTCCTGGTTATATCCGCGCTGCTCCTGACCGCGCTCTTCTTTCAACTGGGAATCGAACAGCGACTGCGCGAGATCGGCACGCTACGGGCGGTCGGCTTTTCGGCCGGCGATGTCCGCAAGCTCTTTCTAACAGAGGGAGTCCTGCTCGCGGTAGTCGGCTGCGTGGTCGGAACGGTGACGGCGATCGCTTACTCGGCGCTCTTGATGTATGGCCTACGCACGGTTTGGCGCGATGCGGTGAACACGTCACTCTTGTCGCTGCACGTCGATCTGGTATCGCTTGCGATCGGGGCGGTTTCGGGTGCAGTGATCGCGATTCTCACGATCCTTCTTACCCTGCGGAGCCTGCGAAAGAGCACCGCGCGCGATCTCATGATGGGCGTCCGAGGATCGTCGGTCTCGCAAGCAAATCCTCGGCGCGCGACCTGGCTAGCTATCGGGTCCGCCGTTGCCGGAGCACTGATTCTCGGCGCGGCCGTATCCAAGCAAATGGATGCGACGGGTGGATTCTTCGGCGCGGGCTTCTTCTTCCTGATGGCCGCGCTGTTCTTCCTATGGGCGCGCCTCCGGGCGCGGGGCCACAGTTCGCTGGGGATGGCGGGAAGCTCGAGCTTGTGGAAGCTGGGATTCCGCAACGCGACCTATCGGCCCGCGCGGAGCATTCTGTGTATCACGCTGATCGCGTCGGCGACCTTCTTGCTCGTCGCGCTCGATGCATTCCGGCGTCCGGCTGCGTCCCCTCTCGCAAAGGACTCCGGAACCGGCGGCTATCCGCTGATGGCGGAATCGCGCCTGCCGGTTTTCTACAACCTCAATACGAATCGCGACGCGCTCAATCTGTCGACGCCGGATGCGCGGTTTACCGCCTTCCGGCTTCGCCCCGGCGACGATGCCAGTTGCCTGAATCTCTACGAACCGCGCAACCCCCGGATCCTCGGGGCGCCGGGTGCGTTCCTCAAAGAGGGGCGCTTCGACTTCCAGAGTTCGCTGGCGCAATCGGATGCAGAGAAGAAGAATCCGTGGCTGCTGCTCGAAAAGCCGGGCGACGCGATTCCCGCAGCCGTCGATGCGAATTCGCTCGAATACGTCATCCACAAGAAGCTCGGCGATGAATGGATTCTCAATGCGGAATCCGAGCATCCGGTGCGGCTACGCATCGTTGCCTCACTCAGCGACAGCATCTTCCAAAGTGAAGTGATCGTGTCGGAGGCCAATTTCCTGCGCGCCTTCCCGGAGCAGCAGGGATTTCGCGTTTTCTTGATCGACGCTCCGGTTGCGGAGCTGGACCAAGTCAGCGCGAAGCTCGAGGAGAGCCTTTCAGAGTACGGGTTCGACGCAACGTCAACGGTCGATAAGCTGGCCGCATTTCATCGAGTCGAGAACACGTACCTGTCGACGTTCCAGGTGCTCGGCGGACTCGGGCTATTGCTCGGAACCGTCGGGCTCGCCGCGGTGCTGTTGAGGAACGTGCTCGAACGGCGGCGCGAACTGGCGCTGCTTCGCGCGGTCGGCTACCAAACCAGCGACCTTGGCATCACCGTGCTCGCGGAGAACGTCTTCCTGTTAGCCTGCGGCCTGATTGCCGGTGTCCTTTGCGCGCTGCTCGCCATCGCACCCGCCATCGCTTCGCGCGGTCAGGCGAGCGCGAGCGGACTGCCCTGGCTGCTGGTCGCGGTTCCGGTGGTGTCGCTCGCGGCGTCCGCGCTCGCGGTCCGAGCAGTCGCCCGGGCACCGCTGCTCGCCTCGTTGCGCGCCGAATAGGCGGGGGCGAGGCATTCTTCCGGCCGGCTGGACAAGCTATCCTTCTCCTATGAGAACCGCCAAACTCGCCTGGGTCTTGCTCGGCCTTTCGCTCGTCGCCGCCCTGTGCGCGAACGCGGGAGACTGGCCGCAATGGCGGGGTCCGGAACTGAATGGCATCAGTAAAGAGACGAACCTTCCCGTTAAATGGGGACCGGACGACAACATCGCGTGGAAGCTGCCGATGCCCGCGCTCAGCGGATCCACGCCGGCGATTTGGGGCAATCGCATTTTCCTGAACATCGCCCTCAATGAGGGATCCGGCGACCTCGAGCTGTGGTCCGTGGATCGCACCAAGCCGGCGGTGCTGTGGAAGCGTCCGATGGGTAGCGGCAATACGAAGATGCGCAAGCAGAACATGTCATCGCCGTCGCCGGTGACGGACGGCAAGTCGGTCTTCGCTCTGACCGGAACCGGAATTCTCAAAAGTTTCGATTACGACGGAAAAGAGCTTTGGTCGCGCGACATCCAAAAGGAATACGGCGCGTTCGGACTCAACTGGGGCTATGCTTCGTCGCCGCTGCTGTGGGACGGTTCGTTGTTCGTGCAAGTGCTCCACGGCATGCGGACAAAGGATGCATCCTACATCCTTCGGATCGACGCCAAGACCGGCAAGACCACCTGGCGCGTGGAGCGCCCGACCGCGGCGATTCGCGAATCGCCTGATTCCTACACCACTCCGGTGATTGCCCCGGTTGGCAGCGGCCACGAACTGATCATCTCCGGGGCCGATGTCATCACCGCGCACGATCCGGCGACCGGCAAGGAACTCTGGCGCGGGACGGGATTCAACCCGGATAACAACCCCAACTACCGCACGATTGCTTCCGCCGTTTTCTCGGACGGCATCGTGTACGTGCCGACTCGCATCCGGCCGCTGCAGGCGTTTCGAGTGGGCGGACGCGGCGACGTGACGCAGACGCACCGCGTCTTTCAATTCGACAACGGACCGGACGTGCCGACGCCGTTGGTGGACGGCAAGTACTTCTATGTCGTGAACGATCGCGGAATCGTCTGGTGCCTTGACGCCAAGACCGGCAAGGAGATCTACGGCGGCCAGCGGATCAAGCCGGGCACGTACAGCGCGTCCCCGCTGCTTGCCGACGGCAAGATCTACATCACGAGCGAGGACGGCGTCACGACGGTGCTTAAGGCCGGTCCGAAATTCGAGGTCATCTCAGAAAACAATCTGGACGACTATTGCCTCAGCTCGTTCGCGGTGTCGGACAGCCAATTGTTCCTTCGAACGAACAAGTTTCTCTACGCGATCGGGAAGCGCACGTCGAAATAGGCCCGCGCTCACGAAACCCGGATCACCACTTTCAAGACGCCGTCCTTCCGTGAGCCGAAGAGTTCGTAGGCCTGCTGGATTTCAGCCAGCGGGAAAGTGTGCGTCAACAGAGGCGTCAGATCGATCCGTTTGGTTTCGACCAGACGCATCAGCCGCGACATTCTCTCTTTTCCGCCGGGACAGAGCGTTGTCACGATGGTCTGATCGGCGAGTCCGGCCCCAAATGCCTCAAGCGGAATCCGGATGTGTCCCGAGTAGACGCCGACGCTCGACAGAACGCCTCCAGGCTTCAGGACCCGCAGCGCGTTTTCGAACGTCTCCTGGAGGCCCAGAGCTTCGATCGCGACATCCACTCCAAGTCCACCAGTGAGTTCGCGGATTTCGCGCACAGAATCTGCTTCGGCAAGAATCACGGATGTCGCGCCAAATCGCCTGGCGATCTCCAACCGGTGCGGATCCGAATCGACCGCGATGATCTGCGCCGCGCCCATCAGGCGAGCCCCCAACGTGGCGCACAGTCCAATCGGCCCTTGCGCGAAGATCGCGACATCGTCTCCGAGCCGGATTTGACCGCTCTCGGCGGCTGAGAATCCGGTGGAGGCAATGTCGGCCAGCAGCAGGACGTCTTCGTCACGCAGCGAATCCGGTATCGGCGCAAGATTGGCTTGGGCGAAGGGAATTCGGGCGTACTCCGCCTGGACACCGTCGGTCGTATTGCCAAGCCGCCATCCGCCGAGCGCTCCGCCGCATTGGGACAAGTGCCCGCCGAGACAGGGATTGCATTGTCCGCAAGGAGTGATCGCGCCGACGAGGACGCGCTGGCCAACGCGATACCCCGTGACCCCGGCGCCTAACTCGTGGATCACGCCCACGGCCTCATGTCCGATGGTCAGGCCGGCCTCGACCGGATACTCACCGCGGACAATGTGGAGGTCCGTGCCACAGATCGTGGTGAGCCGAACCTTGATGACTGCTTCGCCGTCACCCGCTCGCGGAATTGGCTTCTCGGTCAAACCAAACCGTCCGGTTGCATAGAACACGTTCGCCTTCATCAGGCCGCTTGTTGCGGCTTCCGCGTTGCCGGATCGCACGCTGGTTTCGGTCACGGTCGTCATGCAAGCCTCCTGCTTAGAAGGATTGAGTGAGCACGCGAGTCGCCAGATGGCATAACAATGGGCATTCAAGCCTCGCGGTCGTCTGCTCGCAACTCCGGGCTTGGAAACGCCATGCGGAGCGCGTTCAGGATCGCCGCAATATCAATTACCTCCTGTGCGATGGCGCCCTGGACCGGCGTGAGATGGCCGGCTGCGGCCAGCGCCATCCCCGCCATGCTGAGACCCATACCGCCGATAGCGCTCTGCAGGGCAATTCTCCGCATACGGCGTCCGATGTGAATCAATTCATCGACTTTGCCGAGCGAGGGTTGGAGCACTACGGCGTCGGCGGCCTCCGCGGTTACGTCGCTGTGCTGTCCGAATGCGATGCCGACGGTGGCTGCCTGCATGGCGGGAGCATCGTTGATCCCGTCGCCGAGAAACAGGGTAGAGCCGCGCGCCGACTCCGCGCGCACGATCTCGACCTTCTCTTCCGGACTCTTTCCGAAGAATACCTCGGTGATGCCGACTTCCTCGGCGAGATAGCGCGCCTCCACTTCCCGGTCGCCGGAGAGTAGCATCACCCGCTTGACGGAGTGCTTTGGCCCAAGGTGTCGCACGAACGCTTTGCTCTCCGCCCGGGGCGCATCCCGAAAGCGGAAGGTGGCTGCGTACTGGCTGTCCACCACAAGAATGCATTCGAGACCGGGCTGCGGCGCGGGTAGAAGAGCCGCAATCTCCGGCCTGTCCGCGGTCTGCTTTCGCCCCAAAATCTGGACGAAGATTCCGTCGATCTTGCCGCTGAGCCCCTGTCCGGGCCGCTCTCCGATTTCGGCGACGGCGGGAAGTTCGATGTGGTCGCGTTTTGCCCGATCCAGGATCGGAGCCGCCAAGGGGTGTTTCGAATAGCGTTCCAGTGCCGCGGCGATCCGGACCGCGTCCCCTTCCTGCATGTTCGGCGCGCAGTCGACGTCGATGAGTATCGGCCGTCCGTAGGTCAAGGTCCCGGTCTTGTCCATGATCACGGTCGAGCAGGACTCGATTCGCTCGAGCATGGATGGGTCC
>JBDTTK010000037.1:0-13082 GCA_039930685.1 Bryobacteraceae bacterium
GAAAAGGCAGGTGGAGATGAAACTGAGGAAAGCAAGTCCGGCAACGTATCGCATTAGAAACATAATCGCGCATTCCTGGGTGGATTGCGCCGCGCTTTTACCGATGGACCTCGGTCAGCCTTCGGTATTTCCTCAACAGTTCAAACAACACGACGCCGCCGGCCGTGGCGACGTTCAATGAATGCTTGCGGCCCAGCATCGGAATCCGGACGAAGGTGTCGCACCGCTCCAGCAGTTCGGCCTGCACGCCATCGACCTCATGGCCGAAGAGCACGCAAGTCGGCCATCGCGGCTGCCAGTCGAACAGGTCGACTGCCCGCGGACTGGTTTCGATCGCGGCCAGTTCAAATCCGCGTTGATGCAAGTCGTCGAGGAATTCTTGCGGCTGCCACGTGTGTTTCCACGGAACGGTTTCTTCCGCGCCGAGCGCTGTCTTGGAGATCTGATTCTTCGGCGGACAGGCCGTGATTCCCGAAAGGTAGAGCGCCTCGATTCCCGCGGCGTCGGCGGTCCGAAAGAACGAACCGACGTTGTACATGCTCCGCACGTTGTCGAGCAGGACCGCGACCGGAAGCCGCTCGATGCCGCTGTAGGGAAGGGAAGCCTCGGAGGCAAGGTAGGGAAGGCGGTCCACGGAGCCAAAGTGTAGCAGTTGGGCGCAGACCTAATCTTCCTAGAATCGATGATCTATCTGGCGCGAATCTGCCATCATCATTCTCGTGGTCCAAGTAGACGGTAATTCTCTTTCTCTCGATGCGGTCCGCGCCGTGGCGTTCTCCGAGACGCCGGCCGGAATTCCTCCGCTGGCGATTCACGCCATGCAGCGCTCCCGCGCCGTCGTCGAGCGCCTCGCCGCAGGCGACGAGGCCGTCTACGCGGTGAATACGGGTGTCGGGCTGCTCGCCGACGTCCGCGTGTCACCCGAAGAAATGGAAGAACTCCAGCGCAACGTGGTCCGCTCGCATTGCGTCGGCGTCGGCGAACCGCTGTCCCGCCAACAGGTCCGCGCCATGATGCTGATCCGCGCAAACGTGCTCGCGAAGGGATTCTCCGGCATCCGGCCAGTCGTCGCCGAAACGCTATGCGCCCTGCTCAACGCCGGCGTCACGCCGGTGGTCCCTGCGCGCGGCAGCGTCGGCGCGTCCGGCGACCTTGCCCCTCTTGCGCATATGGCGCTCGTTCTGATCGGCGAAGGGATCGCCTACTATCAGCCTCGATCCGGACAGCCGGAACGCATTCCCGCCGCCGAAGCGCTAAGGCGCGCGGGCATCGCACCGCTGACGCTGGCGTCAAAGGAAGGCATTTCGCTCGTCAATGGAACCCAGGCAATGCTCGCCGTTGGATGCCTCGAACTCCTGCAAGCGGAAAGCCTCGCGGATTCCGCCGACGTAATCTGCGCCATGACCCTCGACGGGCTCCGCGGAACGCCTCGCGCCTTCGACCGCCGCATCCACGATATCCGTCCGCATCCCGGCCAACTGACGAGTGCTCGCCGCCTTGAACGGCTGCTCGAAGACAGCGAGATCCGGCGCTCGCACGCCGATTGCCGCCGCGTACAGGACGCCTACTCTTTGCGCTGTGCGCCGCAAGTCCATGGGGCGGTTCGTGACGCAATCGCGGAGGCGCGCCGCATCTTCGAAATTGAACTCAATTCCGTCACCGACAATCCGCTGGTCTTCGTGGACGAGACCTTGCCCGCCGGAGGGGAGATTCTATCCGGCGGAAACTTTCACGGACAACCGCTCGCCTTCGCGTTAGACTCACTCCCAGTCGCTCTCACGGCTCTCGCCGGAATCTCCGAGCGGCGGATCGATCGCCTCGTGAATCCGGCCTTGAGCGAAGAGCTTCCGGCTTTCTTGACAAACCACGCTGGCCTCGAATCCGGCTTCATGATGGTGCAGGTCACGGCCGCGGCGCTAGTCGCCGAATGCCGCGTGCTTGCGACCCCAGCCTCGCCCGGTTCGATTACAACCAGCGGGAACAAGGAGGACTTCGTCAGCATGGGCATGACCGCGGCGTTGAAATTCGAGCAGGTGGTTCGGCTGACGCGGACGGTGCTTGCGATTGAACTCCTGACAGCGGCCCGCGCCCTCGACCTTCGCAAGCCGCTGAGGTCGAGCCCCATTTTGGAGAGCGTCCGCGAAAAATTAGCCGGGATCGTTCCGCCGTGGACGGGCGACCGGCCGTTTTCGGACGATATCGAGAAAACATGTACTTGGCTCGCCGCCGGCCCGCTCGCGTAATTTCGCGGGTTTCCAAGGCTTTTCCCAGCAGTAGCTGCCCTTTTAAATCTGATTAGCCGTGAAACAATAAATCGATGTCGCCAAATGACTTGCCGATCTCCGATCTGGTTTCGCAATCCCCCGTGCTCCCGAGCGCGTCAGTCCAAGCCGTCGAGGTGGACGCGCCTGCGCCGCCCCCGCCGAAGCCATTTCCAGGGCTGTGGCAATCGCTCGGACTCCTGTTCCTGTACAGCGCTACGCAAGGCGTGGTCATGGTGCCGGCCATCGTTCTCGATCTTGTGTTTCACACGCACATCATGACCAACCCGCTCGTGCTCGCGATCGCGACGCTGGCATCGGCGGCACTCGTGGCGACGATCACCTGCATTCAACTGCGTTGTTCGTTCCTCGAACTGATCGGGCCGTTCCGGTTACCGGTGAGGATGCTTGGGCCAATCGTTGTTACCGTGATCGGACAATTGTTCGTCGTTGCGATCATTTCGCTATGGATCGTGCGTCTATTTCCTGCGCTCAACGCATCGAGCGAACGCCTCGAGGAACTCCTTGGATCGAGTGGTCCGAAGTGGGCCGCCTTCCTGCTTGTCGCCGTTGTCGCGCCTCTGTGTGAGGAACTTGTGTTCCGCCGCATCTTCCTCGGCGGGATGATTCCGCGCTTCGGGATGCGGTACGGACTCGCGTTCGGAGCGATTCTCTTCGCGATTGGGCACATGAACCCCGTCCAAGCCTCGGTCGCCATCTCGATGGGCCTGATCAACGGCTGGTGGTTTGCGAGGTTGGGCTCGATGTGGCCGGGCGTGCTTGCACACTCTGTGAACAACTCGTTCAGCATCCTCGTCCTGTTTTTGCAGGCGCCGCACGCGCCGGCCCCCACCGCTCACCTCGGCGCCGAGATCGGAATCCTCTGCGGCGGAGCCGTCATCCTCACGTCCGCTATCCTCGCCTCGAAACGGGTATTCGCCGCCCTCGACGCAGAGGGGCGAATAGCCGGCGGGACAGCGGTGGATCCGGATCCAGGTCTTCCCGTTAATCCACCGGAATGATTGAACGGTGCTTGTCCGACTTCAGGCGAGGCTGCTGAAGATATCGAGTCATCCACGCTTTCTTCTGGCAAGCAGTCCGTCGATCGACCATGGGTCTGCATCTACCGGGAACATCCATGTCGGAATCAGCAGCAGCGCTCGGGGAATGATATGCGAGTTCACGTTGAACAGCGGCTCCTTCAACGCGTGCCCGTAGGTCACCAGCAGGAGCACCGCGCCGAGCGCCAGAGCGGACGGAAGCCGCAGCAGCCCGGCGACCAGGAGCCAACCCGCGATCAGTTCGACGAACGGCACTGCGAAGCCGGTTGCGTAGAGTAGCCAGTGCGGAATCCAACTGTCGGCGTACGGCCCGACGAACCATTGCTGGGCGTGCGCCGCTGGCCCCTGCACAAAGACCTTGTAGTACCCCGCCATACCGAAGAGCAATCCGACCATTACGCGCGTGAAAAGCGTCAGCCAGATGAGTGTTGGTTTCATGCCTTTTCCGGCGCCTCCGACGACTGCACCACGACGGCGTCATCCGGCGACCCGGTCGGGCGGCGAGCCCAAAGGAAATAGACCGGAATGCCCGACGCGACCAGGCCGAGGCCGGCGAACGACGGAATCGGTCGCGTCACGAGCATATTCACCAGGAACCACACGGTGATCAGTAGAAAAATCGCCGGTGTCACTGGGTAGCCCCACATCTTGTACGGACGCTCTAAATCCGGCCGCTTGATCCGCAGCACCACCACCGACGCAATCATGAGTCCATAGAAAAGCCAGATCGCGAACATCGCGTAGTCAGCTAGCGCCTCGTACGATCCGCTGAGCAGAAGAACTGCCGCCCATACCCCCTGCGCCACGATCGCAAAGCCCGGAGTCTGATAGCGGGGATGCACTTCCGCGAACCGTTTGAAAAACAGTCCGTCGCGCGCCTGCGCGAAATACACGCGCGGACTCGTCAGGAAGCACCCGTTCAGCGTTCCGACGATCGACATCAGGATGATGACTGAAACCAGCGTTCCGCCCCACGGACCGAGTGTGTGCTCTGCCACCGTCGCGCCAACATGTTCGCTTGCTGCGATGGCCGGAATCGGCAGCACTCGCAGGTATGCGACATTCGCGAGCAGGTAAATTGCCATCACGATCACCGAACCGAACGCTAGCGCGAGCAGCACGTTCCTTTTCGGATTCTTGATCTCCCCCGCGACGAAACTCAATTGCACCCAACCGTCGTAAGCCAGCAGCCCCGCGATCAGCGCGACGCCGAAATGGCTGATCGTCAGCGGCGCCGATGGACCTGGCGCAGCCGGCGCCGTTCCGCCGGACCAGAAAAAAGCGCTGCCGATAATCAGAAGCAGTCCGGCGACCTTGGCGAACGTAAATATCTTTTGTACCGCCGCGCCCATCGCCACACCCCGGTAATTGATCCAGGTGAACAGCGCGATCACTCCGACGCCGAGCGCCTTGGAAGTGAACGCATTCAGCGGAGTGAGATACGAAATATACAGCGCGAACGCGAATGCCAGCCATGACACCTGCGCCGTGCGCGCAACCGTGAAATTCGCCCAACCGCACAGGAATCCGGCAAGGGGTCCGTAGGTTTCTCGCAGGAAAACGTATTGCCCGCCGGTTGCGGGAAAGGCGGTTCCCAACTCCGCGCAAGCCAGCGCCCCAAAGAACGAAACAACTCCGGCAAAAACCCAGACCGCGAGAATGGACGGGATCGACGTCAATTCCCGCGCAACCAGATTCGGGACCAGGAAGATGCCGCCCCCGATCACGATGCCCACCACGATCGCCAGCGAATCCAGCAGCCCCAACTCGCGCGGCAGTTCTTTAGTCATTCCCGATTTAGTCTAGCTGGATGCCCCTCGCGCCGTGCGGAGATTCATCGCCTAGCGGTTGAACGGCAATTCATTGATCCAATGGAACCCGCGATTCACCAGGCGGTACGTGTTCGGGTCGATGCGCTTCGTCTTCAGGATCAGCGTGTCGCCCGAGAGCGATCCCTGAATGATCAGATGCTCCGCGTCCGGACGCGAAAACTGCAATTCGTGCTTCGGCTTGTCCTTGCCTTCGCTCAACGTCAAACTGCCCTTCGGCATGTCGTAGGTGGCCTGGAAAAAACGCAGCGAGTCGTCCATCATTTTGACGCCCAGCGACGTATTGCTTTGGATGACGACTTTGCGCCATCGTGTTGCGTCGGTGACCAGCGGCGGAACAATCGCGCCGTTGCGCGAAAACTCCTCAACCTCGTAAATGCCGTAGAGCGCCGGTTTGGGTGCCTTCTCGCCATACTTGAACTGCGCCTCGTACGACCCCTTGACGTTCGTAAAGACCGCGAATCCGACAAACGCAGTCTTGAGAATCCATCGCGCGATCTTCAAACCTTTCCTCTCGAAGGGCGGTGCAATATCGGCCGGTGGCGCCGGACGATTGAAGACCAGCACATTGAGGATCCGCCCGAGATCGTGCGCCGCCAGAAACAGGCACATCAAGGCCAGGTGCGTCGCGAGCAATTTCACCGGCACGTCATAGGCGAAGTTCATCATCGCCACGTTGAGCATCACACTCGCCGTCACGATCGCGCCTAGTGTGGCCGTCCGCCGGAAGAAGAGGAGCATACCGCCTGCGAACTCGGCAGCGCCGGCGAAAAATGTATACGGGGTCGAGTACCCCATAAAGGTCCACAGCAGCCCCATCGGCGAAAAATCACCGAGCGGCTCGAGGAGGCGCGAAAGGCCCGGATACTGGAACTGCAGCTTGATCAATTTGGCCATCCCGTACGACAGCATCGTGAACGCCACCGCATACCGCACATAAACATGGAGGCACTTGTAGAGCCAGCGGTATTCGGTTCGCTTCCGGTCGAGTATCGACCACACCACGGTCGCCGTGACGGCGATCGCGACGTAGCAGAGCAGTTGTACGTAATCCGACGTCTTGTCGCCGCTGCCGCTCGGAAAGTACGTGATCGGTTTGTCGAGCTGTAGTACAGCCTTGCCGACCCACGGAACAATCACGTGCCACAAGTTCACGTACTGGGCGATGAAGTAGGTTACGCCCGGAATCAGCGATCCTGCCGTATTCGCGAGCACGGTAAGGTTGTACAGCGCGAAATATGCGAAGACGAATCGGAAGGTGATTCGTTGCGCCTGGCTCCATTCCGGCCCGGCGACTTCAGTAACCAGCGGCTGGGAATCAATCGCGCCGGCTGGCGCTGCTGCCGTCAACTCCAGAGATTCGGTTTCCATGATTTCAGCGATAGACGTTCGCGATCCACAAATCGTATCGCGTTCCGCCGCCGCTCGGGAGCCCGGCCGCTACAAATGCTTTAGGAACCACTCGGCCGCCGCTTTGGCGGCATCGCCGCCGGCGCTTCCGGCCATCGAGTGTGCCGCTCTCGGAATGGCTATGACCTCTGTTGGCCCCCTCAGCACTTTGGACGCAGCCAGGGCGTTGCGGTTATTGTCGACAGTCGAATCTTTCTCCGCCGTGATGAATAGTACGGCGTCCGTCGGCGGAATCTGCTTCAGCACATGGAACGGGTGATATTCCGCCAGCGCGACCCGGGTTTCGGGCGCCGGACCGGCCGCCGCGAAAAGCCCCGTGCGCGATTGGCGGATCGCCTCTTCGAGCAGTGCCGCCGTTGGTCTCCCTGCCTTTTCCGGAACATCGATGCCATCGATCACCGGAGTCATCGCGACAATGGTCTTCACGCGAACGTCGGTCGCGGCCACCACCAGGGCGTGCCCGCCGGCCATGTCCGCGCCCAACAGACCCACTCGCGCGCCGTCCACGCCAGGCTCGCCCGCGAGATAGGAAATCGCGTTGCGGATATCCTCCACCTGATCTCGCGGAAGCAGTCGCTTTCGGCGCACGCGGATGTTGGCGGTTTGTTGCATGAACCGGAAGCGGTCGTCCTGCTGGATTCGGTCGACCGCATAGATGTAGCCGCCGCTCTTTCCCCAACTGCGGTAATCGATCGTCATCGCGACTAAACCCTTCGCCGCGAACTCCGCCGCGTACCGATCGATGTGAGCATGTGTTTCGCCCCAGCCTGGAGCCAGGACGACCGCCGGAAACCTTCCGTCCGGCACAAATCCGACCGGCAGGAAAATCCGGCCATAGCAAAGGACTCCTTCGCTGTAATAATGCGCGTCTCTTGTCGTGACGCCGGAGAGTATCTGGAACGGCGTCGCCGCCGCTCGAAGAGACAAAACCGGCTGCGACTGCCTCGGCGGCGCGATCCTGACGGGCGCCGGAAGCGGCCCTGCCAGGTACTTCAAGAACCAGTCCGCGGCCAGGTTCGAGCCGACTTCAAACGCCGCATTCGAATACGCCTGGAAATGTGTGATCGATGGCAGTTCGATAACCTGCGAAGTCCCCTTGAAGACCTTGGCCGCCTCCGCCGGACCGGACGGCGAGCGTGGTGGAGCAAGCTCATCCTTTTCGGCGGGCATCCAAAGCATCGCCGTCGTCTCCGGAATGCGTTCGAGCGCGGCCCACGGCCGATGCTCCCGCTGCACCTGATTCGTCTCGAGATCGATCTTGGTCCGGAACGAAAATCCTCCATCCACCTCCGCACCCTGACCGTGGCGCGCACGCTGAATCGCATCCTGCAGCAGCGCCGGGCTCATCGCCGCCGGACCGCTCTGGTTGCGCCCACCCACTCCGATCACTTGCGCCACCGCCGCCTTCACGCGCGCGTCCTGACCCGCGATCGTCACCACCAGAGCGCCCGAGTTGCTCGAGCCCCAGATGCCGATCCGATCGCGATCCACGCCCGGTTCGCCTTGGATGTAGGAAATGGCCGCCCGATAATCCTCGGCCTGCCGCACCACGTTGAGCCGCGTTCGTTTTGTGCGGATGCGCATGACCTTCTCGGTCACCGGATGCGCATCGGTCGACGTGTCCGGCTCGAGCAGTGTGATCTGCCCGCTCGAAAACCCGTACGTACGGTAGTCGATGACCATCGCCACCAGCCCTCGAGCCGCGAACCGCGCGCCGTACTTCTCGATGCCGATCGAAATCGCGTTGTAGCCGTGGCCCAGCACCACCGCCGCCGTCTTGCCCTTCGCGCTGAATCCATTCGGGAAAAAGAGCTTCGCGTAGCACGCCGTGCCGTCGCTGTAGAACGTCACCTGCCGCGTTGTGACTCCATCGGGTAGGTCGTACAGCCAGTCCTGCGGTTGCGTGCCGCCTTGCCGCTTCATCTCCGGATCGGACCCCTGCTTCGCCAGGTCCGCTCGATACTTCTCGACGATGGCCGTATCGATCTGCCCATTTGCGCCGAGAACGGCGACAAGCGCGATCGAAGCCAGCCGCGCAATCTGCTTCATGTGTTCCCCATGCGGACGGAGCATCACAGGGTTATAGCGGATTCACGACCCTGCGACAACTGGTCATGGAGTGACGCTGCGGTCCGTTGGTCGCCCTGTCCTTGTGAACAAGTACGCCCACGCCAGAAACAACAACTGAAAGGGCAGCCTGACCCACTGGCTGACTGGTGAAACCCCGGGCATCAACTCCGGATGCAGTGCCAGGTTGAGGTTGGCCGGGAAAACCGCGATAAGAAGCGCGATCAGACCCCATGCAGCCAACACTCGCGTCCTCGGAAACAGCAGCATCGCGCCGAACGCCATTTCGCACGCGCCCGCCGTGAGCTGCAATGCGGACGGCCACGGCAGGTACGGCGGCATCATCGCGAGATAGAAATCCGGATGAATGAAATGATTCGCTCCCGCGCCCAAATAGAAGACGGCCTGGAGGTACAGCAGAATCTTTTTCAACGGATGCATGCGCCTTCTACGGTAGCCCGGTTCGGCGGCCGGCGTCAGTTGGCGCTCGCTACTTGTGGCCGGTCATCGCCGCACACGCGCCTTTGACCGCCGACGGAAGAAGGCGCGTGGAAGCGCTATGGAGCAGGTCGCCGTTCCGATCAAAAACGGCCACCTTATTCCCTTTGATGAAAGGCGTCGCTGGACTTGCCGGCTCATGATCCAGGCGAACCGTGAAATCTGCCTTCTCCCGATTCGAGGTGACGACGACGCCAGGACAGCGTTCGGCAAAAGTCTTCATCACTTCGATATTTTGCGGACTGGAGCCCCCGGTGAACGAGAGAGATCCCTGAATTTCGCCCGCCTTCGCGTCGCCCGACGCTTGCGCTGCCTGGCTCTCGGTGATATATACGCGCGGCTTTTCCGCGGCGTACGAGGGTAATAGCGTGACGACGAAAACGAACGGCACGAAATAGCGTGTCATGCGGCCTCCTCTTCCCTGGTAAGAGCGATGCTTCAGAATTCCTGTCTGGGCAGACGCCGCCCACGCCACTCCGGTTTCACTTCTGGGGCGAATCAGGCAGCGCTAAATCTTGTATTTTTCCAGCAGCCGCCGCGCGATGATCAGCCGCTGTAGTTCGTTGGTACCGCCGCCGATGATCAGCAGCGGGGCGTCGCGGTAGAATCGCTCGACTGGAAAATCCTTGGAGTAACCGTTGCCGCCGAGAATCCGCATGGCGTCGAGCGATACCTCTCCCGCGGTCTCGGTCGCGAAAAGCTTTGCCATCCCCGCTTCGAGGTCGCAGCGTTCCCCGCGATTCTTCTTTTCCGCCGCCGACTCGACCAGCAACCGCGAGGCCTCAATGCGCGTCGCCATGTCCGCGAGCTTCAACTGGATCGCCTGATGCTGCGCGATTGGCTTGCCGAACGTCACGCGCTGCTGCGCATAGCGGATGGCCTCGTCGAACGCTGCCTGTGCCACGCCGAGCCCGCGCGCCGCCACATTGATCCGCTCTGCTTCGAGGCCCGTCATCGCCTGGGAGAATCCCTCTCCCTCGACTCCGCCGATCAGGTTCTCCGCAGGCACCGGGAATCCGTCGAAATGCAGTTCGCACGTCTCGACGGTCTTGTAGCCAAGCTTATCGATATCCCGATTCACTACCAACCCCACGGCGCCCTTCTCAATCACGAACGCGCTCATTCCGCGGTGCGCCGGTTTGGCCGCCGGATCCGTCCGAGCAAGCAGCAGGAACGTGTTCCCGTGCCGGCCGTTCGTTACCCACATCTTCGACCCGGAGATCCGGTAGACGTCGCCCTCGCGGACCGCCGTCGTCGTGATGTTCTGGAGGTCGGTCCCGGCGTTCGGTTCCGAGAGGCAGATGCCTCCGCGCCGTGCCCCTGTTGCAAGTCCCGGAAGAAACCGCCGCTTCTGTTCGTCCGTCGCGTACCGGACCAGAACGTCGCACAGGACCAGATGCGTTCCGACAATTCCGGCGAGCCCCAACCAGCCCCGCGCCAGCTCGGCAAAGATTCGCGCGAACGTAACGTAATCGACGTCGCTGCCGCCCAATTCCTCAGGCGTGTTCAGCCCGAACAGGCCGATCGTGGCCATCTGATCCGCGAGCGCGAACGGGTATTCGCCGCGATGCTCCATCTCGCTCGCGACCGGAATCACTTCCTTGTCGACAAACTCGCGGACCGTGCGAACAATCAGTTTCTGTTCTTCCGTGGAGGACGACGCCAGCGTGGACATGGTCCGATTCTACGTGAACAAGTCGTCGCCTCTTACAGGCGGAACTTACACGGAGTCTGCCGTCGCCGCGCCCCTCGACAGGCCTCGTTCCCGATTCCACCGCGACAGGAACGACTCCGCCGCCTGCTCCTCCAACTCCTTCTGAAACCCGGACTGCCATTCCGCCCACCGCCGCTCACGCAGCTTCTCAACCAGCCGCGCCGCTTGCCTTGCGGCATTCAACCTGGCCCGTTGCGCGGCAGCCTTTTGATCGCATTCGGACTTCTGCTCGGTCAACGCAAGACATTGGCGCTCCATCCAGTGCCTGAACGAGGACAGCGCGATCAGCTCGACGGGATCGATCACCCTTTGAGCCAGCAGGGCCCCCGCAGATCGGCTCTCGGTCTCGCGCAGTTCCGCTTCCTCGCGGTCGAGCCTGCGCCGATCCGCAAGAATGCGCTCCAACTGCAATTCCACTAGCTGCACCTGCTCGCGCCGCAGCGCCAGGACGCGTTCGAGGGGGAAAGTGAACCGCTTCACCCTTGGCCTTCCATCCCGCGCGCGATCGCTTCGAGCTGACCGACGGTCTCCTCGAGGGGCACCCGGACGGACGAATCCTGCTTAAGGAAGTCCATGAGCTTCGGCCGCAATTGGATCGCCGAATCCAGTTGCGGATTCGCGCCGGAAACGTACGCGCCCAGGTTGATGAGATCCTCCGACCGCTGATACGTAGCGAGCGCCGAACGGATCTTCTGCGCCGCCGTCTTATGGCCGGCACTCGCGACCTTCGAAGAAAGGCGGCTGACGGATTGCAAAATATCAATCGCCGGATAGTGGCCTGACGCGCCAAGATCGCGCGAAAGGATGACGTGCCCGTCGAGGATCGCGCGGACTGCGTCGCAAATGGGCTCGTTGAAATCGTCGCCCTCGACCAATACCGTGAAGAAGCCGGTAATCGATCCACGCGGAAAATTCCCGGCGCGCTCGAAGATCCGCGGCAGCAGATTGAACACCGATGGCGTGTAGCCCTTCTGGCTCGGCGGTTCGCCGGCCGCGAGCCCGATTTCCCGCTGCGCCATCGCGAAGCGCGTCACGGAGTCCATCACCAGCAGCACGCTCTTCCCCTGATCGCGGAAATACTCCGCGACCGCCAGCGCCACGAACCCGGCGCGGATGCGCAGAGGCGCCGGCCTGTCCGACGTCGCGATCACGAGCACCGATCGCTTCAGACCCTCCGGACCCAACTCGTGCTCGATGAAATCCCGCACTTCGCGGTTGCGTTCGCCGATCAGCGCGATCACGCTGACATCCGCCGAGTTCTGGCGGCTCATCGCGCCGAGCAGGGTGCTCTTTCCGACGCCCGATCCGCCGAAAATGCCGATGCGCTGCCCCTGGCCGCAGGTCAGCAGGCCGTCGATCGCCCGAATGCCCGTCGTCAGCGTCTTGTGGATAGGCTCCCTCTCCATCGGACCTGGAGGCGCCGCATACAGATCGTACGACGTCTCCGGCTGAATCGGCGGACCGCCGTCCATCGGCCGCCCAAATCCATCGAGAACGCGACCCAGTAAGCCCGGCCCCACGTCCACGCGCGCATCACTGCGCCTGGCCACGATCCGGTCGCCCAGTTGCAACCCGTCGGTCTCCTCAAGCGGCATCGAAAGCACTCGGCCATTCCGGAAGCCGATGACCTGTGTTCGAATCGAACGCCCGCTGGAGTTGAAGATCTCGCAGAAGTCGCCAACCGCCGCCGCCGGACCCACCGACTCGATCAGCAGGCCGACCACCTCGGTGACCTGGCCCATCCACTGCGCCGGTTCGATGGCGGACAAGGCCGCCAGGTATTCGTCGACTCGGATCACCGCGTCACCGCCTTGTGCCGCGCGAGCACGTCCGTCAGCCCCCGCTCGATCTCGCTCAATTGCGTGGTGACCGACGCATCCAGGCTGCCTCGGTTGGTCTCGAAGATCGCGCTTCCCGAGGGTAGTGACGCGTCTTCGACCACCTCGACCCGATCCGGGAAATTCAGCGCGGCTCGGTGGGCCCGGACGGTCGCCGCATCGCCCGGCGAAAGCCTCAGGCGCTGAGTCTCCCGCGCGTCCACGCGGTCCCACGCCGCCCGCACAAGTCCGAGAATCGCCTCCGGATCCGTCGTGAGTTCACGATGGAGAACCCGCCGCGCAATCGCCATCGCCAGCCGGACCGCGTCCTCCTCGGCCTCTTCGCGCAAGCGTCCTTTGGCGCTGGAAAGTTCGCCTACCAGCGCGCGGAACGTATCTTGTGCCGCCCGGACACCCTCCTGAGC
>JBDTTK010000038.1:0-13019 GCA_039930685.1 Bryobacteraceae bacterium
ACCGTCCGCGAAGCAGGCAAGTTCATGGACGGCCCCCGGGTTTCCTCACGCATCGCCCATCTCGGCATCATTGTCGGGAACCTCGACGCAGCGATGAAGTTTTACGGAGGCATCCTCGGCCTCACCGAAACTTGGCGCGGCAGTAAAGATGGGAAAGTGCTCAACTGGGTCAACATGAAGCTGCCAGACAGCAACGACTATCTCGAGTTCATGCTGTACGACCAAACGCCCAATCTCGGCCAGTTAGGAACCTTCCACCACATCTGTCTTGAAGTTCCCGACATCGACAAGGCGAAAGCGCAACTCGAGAGCAGTCCGGCCCGCGCCATTGAGACCAGGCCGATGGAGATCAAGACCGGCACGAACCGCAAGCGCCAGATGAATCTCTATGATCCGGACGGCACTCGCAGTGAGCTGATGGAGCCCAAAACAATCGACGGCAAGCCTACTCCGTCGTCCACGGCGAAGCCTGCCCGGTAAGGGCAGGAAGCGTCAACCGGAGTCTGGCCCGGCGTTCCCGGCCCGCGATTTCGTGGGATTCTGGAACCTATGCGATTGGCTCTGACTGCCGCTCTGCTCGGTTCGCTGCTCCATGCGAGCGATGCGTATCCGCCGGCGCGATTCACCGATCCTCAGCGGACGCAGAAGCTCGAAGCGGCTATGCCCGAGGTCGATCAGATCTTCCAGCAATTCGCCGCCGATCGCAAGATTCCCGGCATGGTCTGGGGCGTCGTAATCGACGGACGGTTGGCGCACGTCGCGTCCACCGGCGTTCGTGATCGGGCATCCGGCGCGAAGGTGGACGGCAGCACCGTATTCCGCATCGCGTCGATGACCAAGAGCTTCACGGCTCTCGCGATTCTGAAGCTGCGCGATGAAGGACGCTTGTCGCTCGAAGATCCGGTCTCCAAATGGATTCCCGAGTTTGCGGCGATGCCGCTGCCGACGCGGGACACAGCGCCGCTCCGTGTGCGCAATTTGTTGAGCCATTCGGCTGGATTTCCGGAAGACAATCCGTGGGGCGATCAACAGCTCTCGGCCTCCGACGCCGACCTCACGCGTTGGCTGAAGCTCGGAATTCCGTTTTCGACGCCGCCCGACACGCGGTACGAGTATTCGAATTACGCCTTCGGGCTGCTCGGGCGCATCGTCACCAAGGCATCGGGCGTGCCGTTCGACAAGTACGTACAGCGCGAGATTCTAGCGACGCTCGGGATGACGGCGTCCACGCTCGAGTTTTCGACCGTTCCAGCAGCGACGCGCGCCCACGGGTATCGTTTGCAACCGGACGGCACGTATCTCGAAGAGGCTCCGCTACCGCACGGAGTGTTCGGGGCGATGGGTGGAATGCTGACGAACGCCAGTGACCTCGGAAAGTATGTCGCATTCCATCTATCGGCGTGGCCCGCGCGCGACGATGCGGAAAGCGGTCCGGTGCGGCGATCTTCGGTCCGAGAGATGAACCATCTGTGGCGTCCAGCGAACCTGACGGCGGCCCGGGTCAACGGGGCGGAGCAGGTCAGTTTTTCTGGGTATGGCTACGGGCTCCGCATTACGACGGATTGCCGGTTCGAAATGATGGTCGGCCACGGCGGAGGGCTTCCGGGCTTCGGGTCTTACATGACTTGGCTTCCGGATTATGGCGTCGGGTTTTTCGCGATGGCGAATCTGACGTACGTGGGGCCGTCGGCGCCGATCAGCAAGGCGCTCGACGTGTTCCTCAAGACCGGGGGGCTGCAGAAGCGCGAACTGCCCGCGTCGCCGATCCTCACGTCGACGCGCGAGCACATTTGGAGTCTGTGGAACAAGTGGGACGATGCGGAAGCGAAGAAGGTCGCCGCGATGAACTTCTTCCTGGACACTCCGTTGGCGCAGCGGCGCGGCGACATGGAGCGGCTGAAGGAAGAGGTGGGCGGATGCTCGGCGGCGGGTCCGGTCAGGGCTGAGAATTGGCTCCGCGGGCAGTTCAACATGACGTGCGAGAAAGGCACGGTCGGCGTCTTTTTCACGATGGCGCCGACGCAGCCTCCGACGATGCAGCATCTCGAGTTCCGAACGCTCGAGAATGACGGGATCCGGATGGGGGCGCCGACGGGGGCTCCGGCGGGGGTGTCCTGCAAGGAGTAACGGCGGCGAAGTTCCGTGGTCTTAAGGCAGTCGCGGTTCAGACGGCGCGGAATCCCGTTTGAAAACGAGCAGCTTCGGCGTCAGGTACATGACCGGCTCGCGATTCTGATTGAACATCGTGCAGCGTACGGTCACCACGGCCTGATTTGGCTTGGAGCGCGAGGGCGTGATTTCGGCGATTTCGGCTTCGAGCGTCAACACGTCGCCTGGACGGGTGGGGCGGGGCCATTGCACATCCGCTCCGAGACCGATGATCCCGCCGGCCAGTGGAATTCCGCCGTCGACGATCAGGCGCATGGCGATGGCAGTGGTGTGCCAGCCACTGGCGGCCAGTCCTTTGAAGACGCTGGCTTCGGCCGCGGCGTTTTCGAGGTGGAAAGGCTGCGGATCGAATTCGGCGGCAAAGGCCTTGATTGCGGCCTCCTCCAGGACGTAGGCGGCGGAGGTGAAGCTCTGGCCGATGTTCAGATCTTCGAGGTACAGCTTGTGGGGGACGGGCGCCGGTTCACTCATTGCAGCTACTCCTACTAAACTAAGCGGACAGACGGAAGGGACGCAATCGTCATGAACGTGCATTTGGTGGATGGCACCTACGAACTGTTCCGGCATTACTTCGCGGTGCCGCCGACTGCCGACCGTGAGGGCAACGAAGTCGGAGCGGTGCGGGGCGTGCTGTCGAGCGTACTTTCGCTGATCGAGAGGGGGGCGACGCATGTGGGCGTGGCGACCGATCACGTGGTTGAGTCGTTCCGCAACGATCTGTATGCCGGGTACAAGACGGGCGAAGGCGTTCCGGAAACTTTGATGGCGCAGTTTCCGCGGGTCGAGGATGCGCTGGCGGCGATGGGCGTGAAGGTCTGGCCAATGGTCGAGTTCGAAGCTGACGACGGGATGGCGTCCGGGGCAGCGATCGCGGCGGGCGACGACCGCGTCGAAAGGGTCTTGCTTTGCACGCCGGACAAGGACCTGGCGCAATGCGTGGTGGGCTCGCGGGTAGTGCAGTTCGACCGGATGCGCAATGTTGTGCGCGATGAAGCGGGCGTGGTCGAGAAGTTCGGCGTGAAGCCGGAATCGATTCCCGATTACCTTGCTCTCGTCGGGGACAGCGCCGACGGGTTTCCAGGCTTGCAGGGGTGGGGTCCGAAGTCGGCCGCGTCGGTGCTTGCGGTCTACGAACACCTGGAAGGCATCCCGCAGGACTGGCGGACGTGGCCGTCCACGATCCGCGGCGCGCAGCGTCTGGCGACGGTGCTCTTTGCGCATCGGGACGACGCGCGGCTGTTCCGGACGCTGGCTACGCTGCGGGACGACGTGCCGGTGATGGCGTCGGTCGATGAACTGGAATGGAAGGGTCCGCCGGCGGAGTTCGAGGCGTATTGCGAGCGGCTGAAGTACCCCGGATTTTTTGCTCGCGCGAGCGCGGCGGGTGCGCATTAAGCAGGGCGGATTCCGCATATACTGACGGGCAGTGTCGATGTTGCGTCTCCTGCGGACCGCGGGAAGCAGCGTTAGAACTGCAGTCCAAAGGAGGCTCCATTGGCCGAACTAAAACATCAGAATGCGCGCGTGTATTCGCCGGATCAGGTTCTATTTCCTGAGATTTCCTATCAGACGTTCACGTACCCGGGCGACGAAGAGGCGTTGTCCGCGTTGAAGTCGGTGCCGGGCGCGAGTCCCCTGCTGACGTGGCTGCAGGAGAACTTCACCGAGCAGATCGTCTACCTCAAGAACAACGAGCAGATGATCAAGGCCAACGAGGCGAGCTTCCCCTCGTTGTACGCATTGACGAAGCGCTGCGCCGAGATTCTTTCCTGCCCGATGCCGGAGGTCTACATCACGACAAACCCGGTCCTCAATGCGTATACGGCGGGTCAGCGGCGGACGTGCATCGTGCTGCACAGCGCGTTGATCGAGACGCTGTCGGTGGACGAGCTTTCGTTTGTGATCGGCCACGAGATCGGCCACATCAAGTGCGCGCATGGATTGTATCGGCAGCTCGGCGACATTCTGGTCCGCTATTGGGATCTGCTGTCATCGCTGATTCCTATTCCGGGTGTCGGGCTGCTGCGGCTTCCGCTGTTGTTCGCGTTCTGGGAGTGGTATCGGCGCGCAGAGTTCACTTGCGACCGCGCCGCGCTGCTGTGCGTTCAGGATCTGGAGACCGGGCAGCGAGCGCTGGCGAAGCTGGCGGGCAACGTACGGGGCTACGAGGATGAGTTCGGGTTGGAATCGGCGATGGGTCAGATCGAAGCCCATAAGGAAGTGAACAAGCTGGTGCTGGTGGTCTCGATTCTTGAGAACGCGCAGAACACGCATCCGTTTATTCCGGTGCGGCTGAAGGCGCTGAAGGAGTACGCGGCGAGTCCGGAATTCCATGCGGTGCTGGGCGGCGACTACAAACGCGATCTGCTCGGGTTGCACGAAGGCGGGGCGCGGGTGAAGTGCGCGTGCGGCACGCTGGTGAATTCGAAGCTGACGTTTTGCCCGGAGTGCGGGCGCTCGATTCAGACGGCGGAGCTAGCGGTTCCGGTGGGTTGTTCGCAGTGCGGCGTACCGCTGCCCGCGGACACGAAGTTCTGTCCAAAGTGCGGCGCGAAGCAGGCGGCGGCGGATGCTCCGCAGACGTCGGCGGTGGACAAGTGGAAGAATACGGCGTCGAGCATGTTCAAGCGCTGAGCGGGTCCAGGGGCCGGGCCTTTCGGCGGCCGCATCCGAGTCGCGACCGGCGGACGGTCACTTTGAAGGCGTGAGTTGGACGGACGAGGAATAGAGGCCGTCGGGCCCGGTCCAGACGAGCTCTTCTTTGCCGTTCCCGTTGAGGTCGGCGAAGGAGAAGGGCGCCGTGGCGAGCGGGCCGAGCAGCGAACGTTGATTGAACAGATGGCGGTACCAGACGAACTGCTTGCCGGTGGATTCGGCAAAAACGATTCCGGTGGGTGTGCGGGCGACGAGGTCCTTTTTGCCGGCCTGCATGACGGTCGTGAGCATGAGGGTCGACGAAAGAGCGGGCGCGGTGAAACCAGAGGCGTCGCTGAATTCGCCATTCGGCGGAGTCCACGGGGTCATCTGGCGGAACTGGATGAGTCCGTCGGAGCTCGCGCACTGGACTCCTTGGGACGCGCGATAGCAGAGGTCGCTCTTGCCGTCGCCGTCGATGTCTCCGACCAAGATCGCCTGTTGAGCGATCGGCGTGTTCGGCGGAAGCTGCATTCCACCGTTGCCCCAACGTTCGGGGCGGTCCAGAGAGCCGTCGGTTCCAGGACGGCGAGGCGCGTGGACGCCGGGGTCGTTCGTGTTGGCAATGAACACGTCCGAGCGGTTGGTGACGAAGAGCAGACTGGCCTGTCCGTTGCCGCTGAAGTCGCCGGTGAACAGGCGGTAGTGGTCTATCCTCTGGCCGTCGTTTGAGACGAAGTAGGCTTTCGGCAGCCAGATGTGCGGCCTTGAGAAGGAGCGGCCGGTAGAGAGAGCGACGACGATCCCGGATGGGTCGTCCCACCAGAGGTCTTCATGACCGTCGCCATCGAAATCGGCGAGTCCGAAAACGGCGTTTTCGGGAAGAGACCAGCCCTCATCGAAAGCGAGCCAGCGGACCGCTTTCGGCATGTACATCTTTCCGTTGGGCGCGATGGCGGGGGTGATGCCCCAAATTTCGTCTTCGCGGACTTTGAAGGCAGAGGCGCGTTTGGTCCGGGCGGATCTGCCGAAGACGACCGCGCCGGAGCCGTCGTCCTTGCCAAACTCGGGGGTCAGGCGCGAAGGCGGCAAGAGCCGCGTATCGCCGTAAACTTCCTCGATGGCGTCGAGTCCGACGTATTGCCATTCCGGGCGGGGCAGGCGTCCGACGATGTATTTAACGAGCGCGAGCGGCTTGGGGCTGTCGGGGCTCATCTGACCGCGATCGTGAATGAGCACGACGACCATGCGGCCATCGAAGGCGAGGATCGACTGCACGTAGAGTTCCCCGCATTGTTCCATCGGATAACCGGGGAGGCACCAGTAGTCCCCAGGAATGGGGATTCCGTTGATGGTTCCCGTGCCGGAGATTTCAGCGCCGATGGGGCCGGTCAGGTTCGTTGCGCCGGCGCACGCGTTGATGGCGGCCTCAGCGCCGGTCATCAGATAAGGCGGACGGAACAGCTTGAGTCCATGCGGCTGGGCTTTATGGCGATCGATGAGTTGCTGCGTGAGGAGCGCTTCGCGGCATTGGTCGGCTTTGGGGATGGTTGGGAGCTGTACGTGGTTCTCGGAGTGATTGCCGATGAAGTGGCCGAGGGCGACGAGCGCGTCGATCAGAGCCGGGTCAACCATCGACTGGCCGTCGCAGTTTCCAGTGTAGGGTCCGGGGGCGGGTTGGCCTTTGAAGCGGCAGCCGTTGATGAAGAAGGTCGCCCGGATGCCGACGCTGTTCAGGTATTTCGCCAGTTCCAGGCTAATGGGAGCGCCGCCATCGTCGAAGGTGAGCGCGATGGTTTTGGGGACAGGAGGTCCGCCGCCGTAGTTGGCGAGCATCAGCGAGGGCTTGAGTTGAGCAAGCGCTGCGACGGAAACAAGAATGAAGACAATCGCGAGCCGGCTAACCAAGCGTGCCGCCTTGGGCACGATGGAAAGCTAAACGCGCGTTGTGGATGCAGAGACGACCGCGATAAAATCGGCCGCCAAACCACCTAAAGATCGATTGCATGTTGTGCGGGACGAACAAGGATACATGGCAGGGGTAGGTTCAGCAACTGAGGATGGCGTAAGGCGGGTCACTGATGACAGCAGGCTCGTGATTCGACTGGGGAAATAATTCTGGGCAGGCGCGAGACCTGCCCAGAATTGCTTAGCCTTTTGACGTTACAAACGCTTAAGACGGCGGCGGAGAAGGGCCAGCCCGTCGCGCGTGATGGCGAACGCTAAGGCACTCTCGGTACTGATGCAAAACGAACGAACGAACGAGTTGAGCGGGTCTCTAGGAGAAGAGAACCTGGGACTATCGCCGCCCACGGGTGTTGGGAGGTCCGCGCTAATTTCTGCCGCAAACACCCGGCGTGGCGCACATGCCGCCGGGGCATGAGGGCATCTCCGAACGGGAGGCGCTTCCGCCGGAGGAGACCTTGGCGGCAAAGGTCGAATGCTCGGTGCGGAGTTTGGCGTTGGGTCCGCAGGTGGGGCATGCGGCGGAGGCTCCATTGCGAATCAGTTGTTCGAATTTGCTTCCGCAGTCTTCACACACGTACTCGAAAATCGGCATGCCTTATTGTCCTGCGAAATGAGGTCCGGCGGGGGTGGGTGCCGGACGCGTGGAAGTCCGCGCAGATATCGAGGGGTGGGGCGACCCTACGGGTCCGATCACGGACATGGAGAGCATGTGTTAAAAATGGGCAGGTCCCCTCGCTCACGCTCGGGGTTCTATCCCGTTTTGAGTCGATGGGAGCGCGACCTTACGGTCGCGCCTCACCGGTCCGTCCTTTGTTCTCACAGATTCTCACGCTCGGGGTTCTATTCACTTTTGAACATGCTCGTGCTGAACGCGCAGCGAGGCACGGTCGAAGGCTATTGGGTCGCACCGCAACAGGGCTTCGCCGGATCCTCGACGATGGCGACAACAATCTTGTCAATCATTGCGCGAACGTCGGCGGCAGGATAGTTCGATTGGTTGACGAGGATTGAGAACGCGCGAAGGCCGTTCGGATGCTCGACGTATCCGGCGAGCGCCGAGACGTGCGAGAGCGATCCGGTTTTTGCATAGACAGGAATCTTGTCGCCCTTGAACCGGCGGCGGAGTGTTCCGTCGACTCCGGCGATGGGCAGGAGTTTCATCCAGACGTCGCGATACTTCGACGCGGACATTTTGGCGAGCAGCCGGGTCTGCGACTCAGGCGTGACCATGGTAAGCCGGGAGAGGCCGCTGCCGTCTTCGAATGCGTAGTCGGTGCCCTTGATTCCGTTTTCCGCCAGGAAGCGGCGAAGCTCGTCCAGGCCGGCGCTGCGGGTGGCGGCGCCGCGGCGAACCCGTCCGACTTCGCGCAACATGATCTCGGCATGGAGGTTCTGGCTGACCTTGTCGATTACCTGCAACAGGTCAGCGAGCGGCGGCGATTCGCGGCGGGCGAGGACGAAGCCGTCGAAGGGCTCCGGGTCTTCGGTGACGAGGCGATGGCGGGCAGAGGGCGGTGCGGCGATGGCGACTCCGCGGCGCGCGAGGGCGTCCGCCAAGGCTTGGGCGGCGAAGAGCGCGGGGTCGTCGACGGCAACGAGTTCGGAAACGCCTCCGTTGCGAGTGGAGACCGTGCCCCAAAGAAGCAACTGGCGGGATCCGGGCGAGCGGCTGAGTCGCAGTACGGCGGGGCCGGATACGGTCTCGACGTGATTGTCGATGGTGTAGTATTCAAGCGCCGGCGAGACGGAAATCTGGGCGGCGTCGCCGGGTTTCGCTCCAGGACGAATGGCGAGGCGAACGGTGTTGTCGTAGACCGACAGCGCGCTGACGGGCGCGCCGTAGTCGGCCACGGAATCGTCGATGGTCCAGCCAGGCGGATAGGGATGCCAGGGGTACAGGGTGTCGTCGCCGACAATTCCGCCGGTAATGCGTTGAACGCCCCGGGAGACGATTTGATCGGCGAGCTCCTCGATGGCCGCGCGCGCTTTGCCATCCTCGGGCCGGTAGGGGTACAGGCGATCGGAGAGGGAAGGGTCGCCGCCGCCCTCCATCACGAGGTCGCCGCTCAGGGTGCCGTCGGCGGCGGGGCTGCTCGACGAGGTGATGCGGGTGACGAAACGATGCTGCGGTCCGAGGCGCGAAAGGGCGAGCGCCGTCGAGAAGAGCTTGGTCGTCGATGCCGGCGCGAACAGGCGGGCCGAATCGTGTTCGTAGAGTTGCCTTCCGGTCTTGAGGTCAACGATGTTGATGCCGATGTGCGATTGGGTGGCGGCGTCCGATTCGGCGAGGATGGCGTTGATCTTGTCCCCTAGAGCGGACGGCTTAGGCTTGCCGGGAGTAGCTGCCTTCGGCGCAATCCGCTTCGGCGATGTCTTGCCGGACTTGGCGGCAGGCCGCGCGACTGCTTTCACGGGACGCTGCGCGGGCGATTCGGAAAGTTCAGCGGCCGGCGCCTGCGCGTGGAGTTGGCCGAGCAGGATGGCGGCGAGCAGCCAGACCACCGAGGACCGTCGGGTGCGGACAGAGAGCCGGGGGCGGGGTGGCGGCTTGTTCCTGCGGATCCGGCACGTCATATCTTAACGGTATAATCAAATGGGCGCGCAGCGCTTGAGCTAGGGTTGTGTTTATTCGAAAGCGAGGCAAATGAGCAAAGAAGATAGTATTGAAGTGACTGGTACAGTAGTAGAAAAGTTCCCTTCGGGCCTGTTCAGCGTGCAATTGGAGCAGGAACGTACGGTGCTCGCGCACCTGGCAGGCAAACTGCGACGGAACCGCATCCGCGTGCTGGCGGGCGATCGCGTGACGCTCGAATTGTCGCCGTACGATCTGACCAAGGGCCGCATCACCTACCGTCACAAGTAGAGTTTTCCCTCCTCCATTTTGCAAGTGCTTCATGTCCTGTTTGTCTTCGGCACTCGACCTGAGGCGATCAAGTTAGCTCCCCTTATCCGGCATCTTCGATCCGATGGCAGGTTTCGCGTTTCGATCTGCGTCACGGCGCAGCATCGCGGCCTGCTCGATCAGGTACTCGGCGCGTTCGAGATCATTCCGGATTTCGATCTTGATCTGATGACGCCGGGGCAGACGCTCGGTTCGTCTTCCGCGCGGATTTTAGCGGGGCTCGATCCGGTGTTGCGCGATGCGCGTCCCGATCTGGTGTTGGTGCAGGGCGATACGACCACCACGCTGTGCGGAGCACTCGCCGCGTTCTACGCACGGATTCCGGTGGGGCATGTCGAGGCGGGCCTGCGGACCTACGATCTTGGACAGCCGTTTCCTGAAGAGATGAATCGCGTTCTAACGACGCGAATGGCCGCGCTGCATTTCGCCGCGACTGCCGGAGCCGCGGAGGCGCTGCGGAAAGAGCAGGTGCCCGACGCGGCGATCACGGTTACAGGCAATACGGGGATCGACGCGGTGCTGTATGTGCGCGATGCGCTGGAGCGCGGCGACATCACCAGCGAACTCCCGATCGCGCTTGATCCGGCGAAACGGCTGATCGTTGTTACAGCGCATCGGCGAGAGAGTTTCGGCGCGGGTTTCGACGAGATCTGCGCGGCGCTGGCGGAATTGTCGGAGCGGCCGGATGTCCAGATCGTGTATCCGGTGCATCCGAATCCGAATGTACGAACCGCGGTGGACCGCTGGCTGCTAGGGCGCGATGCGATCCAACTGATCGAGCCGCTGGCCTATGTGCCATTCATCGATCTGTTGCGGCGGGCGCATATGATCCTGACGGACTCGGGCGGCATCCAGGAAGAGGCTCCGTCACTGGGGAAGCCGGTGCTGGTGCTGCGGGACACGACGGAGCGTCCTGAAGGGATCGCGGCAGGAACGGCCGAACTGACGGGCGCAAACCGGGAGCGAATCGTCCGCGCAGCGCAAAGACTGCTCGACGACCCCGCGGAATACGCTCGGCGGTCAGGCGTTCACAATCCATACGGAGATGGAAGTGCGAGCGTCCGCATAGCTAACGCAATCGTCTCATTCTTCGAGAGATAGGCACCCAGGCGACAGCTCGAAAGCGGGCTGCCTTAGGGCTGCGATGCGCCTGATTTCTGGGGCGGACATCCTATACTGAACCCGCAGTAAAGTTTGTCGACTGGAGGCAAGACTCTTGCGTAATCCAATCCTCCCGCCACGCGGCCGGCGAGCACCGGTTGTGAAAGCTCCGCCGGAGCCGGATACCAACCTCAGGACGATGCTGGCGGCGCGCGTGCTAGGACAGCCGGAAGCGATGCGGTCCATTGTTCCGTACGTTGAGATGTACCAGGCAGGCCTATCGCCGGAAGGGCGTCCGGCGGGCGTGTTCCTGCTGCTTGGACCTACGGGCACGGGAAAGACTCGCACGGTCGAGGCACTCGCCGAGGTTCTGCATGGCAGCGATAAGCACATGCTGCGGGTCGACTGCGGCGAGTTCCAGATGGAGCACGAGGTAGCGAAGCTGATCGGCGCTCCGCCGGGATATCTGGGGCACCGCGAAACGCAGCCGATCTTGACGCAGACCAAGCTGAATGGGGCTACGAGCGAGCACTCCGGCCTGGCGCTGGTGCTGTTCGATGAGATCGAGAAGGCGGCGGCGAGCATGCAGAGGCTACTGCTCGGGATTCTGGATAAAGGGACGCTGCGTCTGGGCGACAATTCGACGGTGAATTTCGAACGGACGCTGATTTTTCTGACGTCGAATCTTGGAGCCAAATCGATGCGGAAGGAGTTGTTTCCGGATTTCGGTTTCGAGGCGATCGCGGAACGGGAAGGTATCGGGCCGGAGGGAAGGAATTCGCGAAAGAAAATCGAGGCCATCGGACTGAAGGCGGTGAAGAACAAGTTCTCGCCGGAGTTCGTGAACCGCATCGACGCGGTGATCGCGTATGAGCCGCTGTCCGACGATACGCTCGCGGGGATTCTCGATCAGCAGATCGATGCGCTCCAGGGGCTAATCTTCCGTAGGCTGGAAGATCGCGCTTTCGAGATCGGCGTGACGGAAGCGGGCCGGCGCTTTCTGCTCGATCAGGGGACCAGCACGGAGTATGGCGCGCGGGAGTTGAAGCGGACGATTCACAGGAAGGTGGTGCAGCCGCTGGCGATGCTGGTTTCGGCAAACCGGATTCCGCCGGCTTCGCGGATCGTGATCGATCTGGCGGCGGATGGGAGCGGCCTGAGGATGAGGTTCGCGGCCTGAGGATGAGGTTGAAATAGAGAGCGCGACCTTTTGCGGTCGCGCTCAGTGCAACGGGATTCGCCGCGGTGTGGCTAGTTGGCTTTCTTGGGAGCGGGGCGCGGCTCACTGGACGGTGGAACGATGCCTTTGATCCGCATGTAGGTGACGATGTTGCCGTAGTGCTCGAAGGTATGGGCGGTGTTGAAGTCGAGGGTGGCGATTCCGGTAGAGTCGCGTCCGAAAAATTTGATGGGCTTCATCAGGGAATCATCGGTGGCGGAGGCGTAGACGGCATCGCAGTAGTCGAAGGCGGCCTTCAGTTCCGTATTCAGGGCTGCTTTAGTGGTGGCGGTCTTCTCCACGTCGCCTTTGGGTGCTTTTTCGCCCTTGACGGCGGAGCAGAACAGGTACTGCGCGTCGGCAAGGTGTCCGACGATCTGGCCAAACGAACGGACGTCGTCCGAAGGCTTGAACGCGAAGTTCTCCTCCGGCATTTTGGCGGCGGCCTTCAGGACATTGTTCTTGGCCATCGTGTAGGTGCCCATCGAGCCGGCTTTGAGGGAAGGGGCGGATTGCGCGAACGCAGAAACAGACAACAGGGTCATGCAGAGCAAGATTTTCATTTGGGAAAGACTCCTGCACTTGATTGTATTACATGAAGCAAATAGCGCTATTAACTTACGGTGTAAGACGCGGCGGCGGTCTGTTTGGCGGTTTGCGGAGCGGACCCCTAAGACGGTCTAGTGACCGTCTTCGCTTGACGGAGGGACGATGCGCTTGATGCGCATGTAGGTGGCGAGGTTCCCGTAGTGTTCGTAGGTGTGGCCGGTGTTGAAATCGAGGATGGAGACGCGGGTCTTTTCGCCGCCGAACATCTTGGCGGTTTCGAGCATCTTGGCGGCGGTCATACCGCTCCAGATTTCGTCGCAGTAGGCGAACGCTTCCTTGAGGGCCGGGATCAGACCCTCTTTGGTCTTTTGAGTTTTCTCGATGCTAACCGTACGCGGTTTGGCGCTGACGGCTCCGCCGCAGATGGAGTATTGCGCGTCGGCGATGTGGCCGAGGACTTCGGCGAAGGTCCGTACG
>JBDTTK010000039.1:0-12931 GCA_039930685.1 Bryobacteraceae bacterium
ATTCAACGGCATCACGCGACAAATCTGCACTACGACCTGAGACTCGAAGTCGACGGCGTCTTGAAATCCTGGGCGGTTCCCAAGGGGCCGACGCAGGACCCGGCGATCAAACGGATGGCCATGATGACCGAGGATCACCCCATGAAGTACGCGTCCTTCGAAGGCGTGATCCCCAAAGGCCAGTACGGCGGCGGCAGCATGATGTTGTGGGATCGCGGCACCTACGAAGCGCTCGGCGATAAGACGGCAGAAGAACAACTTGCACGGGGTGACTTCAAGTTTCGCTTACACGGCGAAAAGGCCCGCGGCGAATTCGCCATCGTCAAAATGAAGTCCGCGAAGTCACGCGGAAACGAGTGGCTGCTCCTCAAAAAGAAAGACGCCGATGCCGAAACTGGCTGGGATCCGGAAGAGCACGCCGCCAGCGTCCTGACCGGACGCTCGCAGGAAGAAATTGCCCGGCAGCTCCCGCCAAAAGAAGCCTTCCGCCCCCGCGACCTCTCCCAGCTCAAGGGCGCGTTGCGGAGCCCAATGCCCTCAGCCATCGAACCCATGAAGGCGCAACTCGGCGATTCCAATGTCCTCGAAAAGCGATCCGGCCCGCAGGATGACTGGCTATACGAAGTCAAATGGGACGGCGTCCGAGCAGTCTGTTACCTCGATCACGGCGCGCTGAAGCTGGTCTCCCGGACCGGTAACGCCATGGACCGCCAGTATCCGGAGCTTTCGGTTCTCCCGCGCCACGTTCGCGCCGAGACCGCGATCCTCGATGGAGAGATCGCGGCCCTCAATGATCGCGGTCTGCCCAGCTTCGAGTTGCTCCAACACCGGATGCACGTCGCGGACGCCAGCGCCGCCGCCACGCTCGCCCGGAATAAGCCCGTGGTGTTGTTCCTCTTCGACCTGCTGTACCTCGACGGCTTCGACCTGCGCGGCGTGCCCCTGCTCGAACGCAAACGCCTGCTCCACGAAATCCTCACTCCGGACGACCGCATTCGTATCTCGGAACACTTCACCGGGCATGGAGCCGAATTGTTCGCCGCCGCAAAAGAGCAGGGCCTCGAAGGCGTCGTCGCCAAACGCCCTCAGTCTTTCTATGAATCCCGCCGCAGCGCCGACTGGGTGAAGTACAAGGCCGTCACCCAGCAGGAATTCGTGATCTGCGGCTACACGTCCGGCGAACGCGATCTGTTCGGGGCTCTGGTCCTCGGCGTGTACATCAACAGCGAGCTGAAATGGGCCGGAAACGTCGGCACCGGCTTCGATCGCAAGATGATGGAGCTGATCTACAACAAGCTCCAACCTCTGATCGTCAAGAAACCGCTGTTCGCGATCGACAAGTCAATTGCCGCGAAAACGACCTGGACCCGCCCCGAGCTGGTCTGTGAGGTGAAATTCGTCCAATGGACGGAGGACGGACGCCTTCGCGCCCCGTCCTTCACCGGACTCCGGACCGACATCGCCCCGGAAGACTGCGTCCGTGAAGTGCCGGGCGTGCCCGCAACCGAACCATCCCCCGTAACTCCCTCGGCCCTCCTGGACCCCGCGAAGAAGGAAGTCACGCTCACCATAGACGGCCACCCGCTCAAGTTCACGAATCTCGACAAAATTTTTTGGCCCGTTGAGCGCTACACCAAGCGCGACTTGATCAGCTACTACGACGCGGTCTCGGACTTGCTCCTACCCCATCTCCGGGACCGGCCCCTCTCGCTCAAACGCTATCCGAACGGGATTGACGGGGAGTTCTTCTTCCAGAAAGAGGCCGCCGCAAGCTTCCCCAAATGGCTGCGCCTGGAGAACGCGGACGGCATCAATTACGTCGTTGCCGACGATCGCGCCACGCTGCTCTTTCTCGCGAACCTTGCCTGCATCGATCAGAATCCGGGAATGTCCCGCATCGGCTCCATCGAGCATCCGGATTACGTTCTGATCGATCTTGACCCGCAGGAATGTGCGTATTCGAAAATCGTCGAGGCGGCGCTGCTCGTGCGCAAAACTCTCGATGCCCTCGAACTCGAAGGATTCCCCAAATCGACCGGCGGCGACGGCATGCACATCTACATTCCGCTGGAGCCCGTTTACACCTTCGAGCAGGCCCGGAGTTTCGCCGAAATCATCGCGAGGCTGGCGGCAGCAGCCCGGCCGGACCTGTTTACGACGCCGCGCGCCGTCTCCAAGCGCGAAGCTGGCCGAGTCTACTTCGATTGGGCCCAGATCGGCAGCGGGAAAACCATCTCGGCGCCGTATGTGCCCCGCCCGCATCCGGGCGCGCCCGTGGCAACCCCGCTGGCGTGGCGCGAAGTGACGGCGCGGCTCGATCCTAAGCAGTTCCACATCCGCAATGTGCTCGATCGCTTTGCGCGTGTAGGTGACCTATTTGCTGGCGTTCTCTCTAAGCCGCAGCGCCTCGAATCGGCCATCGAGCGGCTACCGGCACTCATGAAATAGCCGAACGCGCTAGCCGGCTCTCCGGCTCGGCGGAATCACGATCTGCGGCCCAATCTTACGGGCCGAAACCCCGGCCTTCCGCGCCTCTTTGTCGCGGTACATTTCACGGTCGGCCGCCGCCAGGAGCTCATCTACCGTGCTGCCGTCCTGCGGATACTGCGCTGCGCCGAAACTGGCGCCCACCAACTCTTCCCCGCAAACTTCAAACCCGGCTGCCACGATGGCCTGGCGCAATTGCTGAATGCGCATTTCGATTTCCCGCTTGTTCCGGTTCGGCAGAACGATGACGAATTCATCCCCGCCCATGCGGGCTGCGTAGTCATATTCCTGGCATCCCTGTTTCAGCGCCAGAGACACCGCGCGCAAGACCTGGTTTCCCGTCAAGTGGCCCAGTCTATCGTTCACCGGCTTAAAACCGTCGAGATCGCAAACCAGAACCGCCAGTGGGGATTCCAGGCACCGGCTGACATCGATCTCTCGCTCCAACTGTTCAAACAAAGAGTGCGCGTTTGGCAAGCTCGTAAGGAAATCGAAGGTTGCCGAGTCCTCTGCTCGCTTGAATTTGAGGCCATTCTCAACAGCCTGAGCGAGCTTGGGTGCTACTGCCAGCATCAGCCGCAGGTGCTCTGCGCTGAATGCGTCAGACTGCGCGTGATAGAGCGTCAATGCCCCTTGCAGTCCGGCTGCAGTGGACAGCGGAACCGACAGGGACGATGCAAACGGGCTCGTCCGGCCGCCGCCGCTCAGGTGCGTGATCTCGAGCGCGGGATCCGCATTCCGCATCGGCTTGCCATTCGCCGCCACCCATCCGGAAACCCCGCGCCCAATGGGAATCTGCAGCGACGAGCACAGCGAGATGTGATCTCCGGCAACCTGATGCGCCAATAGCCGGTCCCCTCGTTGGATGAAGAGCACCACGGATTGATACGGCACTAGTTTCTTCAGGCGCGACGCGACTCCGGCAAATGTCTCCTGCAACGCGATGGAATTGCCAAGTTGCTGATTGAGATCCAGAAGAAGCTGCTCCTCCTCCCGGGCTGCCGAAATCGATTTCAGAAAATCCCCGGATCGCGTCACTCCGGACGCCTCGAACCCGGCCGCGGGCGCGTCGCCTCGTTCCACCTTTGCGCCGATCGAGAGCCTGGCGCGCTGGGCGCCTTGCAATTGGGCCACTCGCTCCCACTCCTCGAAATGTTTGACGAGCAGTTCGATGATTCGCGGGTCGAATGCTGTTCCGGCCATCGCTGCCGCCCGTGCGATCGCTTGTTGCAGGGGAAGAGCCGCCCTCCACCTGCGTTCGCTCGCGAGCGCATCCACCGTATCGGCGACCGCCAGAATCCGGGCCCCGAGCGGAATCTCGGTTCCGCGCAGCCCGTCCGGATACCCGGTACCGTCCCACCGCTCATGATGGGATCGCACCAACGGCGCCACCGGATACGGAAATTGCACCCGTTCCAGAATCTCAGCGCCGACCTGCGTGTGGATCTTGACCTTCTCGAACTCCTCCGGCGTGAGACGCCCCGGCTTGGCCGTGATGTGCTCCGGAATCGCGAGCGTCCCGATATCGTGAAGAACCGCCGCCGCCCGCAAAGCCTCGAGCTCCTTGTCCGTCATGCGGAGCGCCCGGCCCATTTCCATCGTGTAGACCTGCACCCGGCGCAAGTGTTGATCCGGCGTCGCATCCTTCGCTTCAATCGCCAGTGACAGTGCTTCGATTGCGCGCAAATGTAATTCAGCTAGATGCCCCGAATGCTCCCGCTGCCGTTCCAGCCGGTCGACGTACAACCGGTACGACCGATGCGTAAGAAACACCGCCGGTGCGGCCAACATTGCCACCTGCCAGTTCACAAACTGCTGTGCATAACTGAAGAGAACCGCGATCGCCGCCGCCATCAGGTAATACGGAAATGCCCAGAACTGAACGAGCTGGCGGGTCTTCCGCATCCAGTCGCGCTGCGTCGCCGCCGCGACCGCAATCATCGGCACTTGATTCGCCACGAAGCAGACGCAAGAGGCGACGACCAGACGGACTGGCTGTTCAACCTGATGAGAGAGCAGATACGTGGCCTGGTAAACCGCGTTCGCCGCCAATGCCGAGGTCCCGGTACAAAGGAGGTCCGCCAGGATCACATCGGGATCGGATCGCTTCCGCCAGATCGACAGGATCAGAATTGTCGAAAACGCAATCTGTAATGACTCGCGAAGGCTAAGGCCCGTCAACGCCACAATGACAAAGACGAAGCCCATCGACGTGTGCTCGAGAACCGGCTGACCGGACCGCGCCGGCGCTTTCGCCCGCAACCCGAAGGCGAGCAACGCCACGCCCAGATAGAACAGGTAGTACGAAGGATCCCGAAGTTCCCATTGCCCAAGTTGCGTCGAAAGCCCTGTCGCCAGAAGGACGGAAACCGCCAGTACCGCGAGCATTGTGGTTTTGTTGGTTCGCACGAGTCGTATCAGCCATAGCAGGTCGACTGCCAACCTCGAAGACGCGGCAAGCGCACGGCAATGCCAGGCGGCTGGCCCCTCGTACGGGACACGTTGTCTCATTTCCGGCCGGAATCGCGCGACGTTCTGTCGCAGCAACGGCGCTCCGCACAGAACCCAAAGGGTCTTAACGGTGGCCCATTGCGTGCTTATGGTCAGCCATCCAATGGGGATCCATATCCAAAGAGCCTTGTTGATCGGTGGAGAAGGAATCGTCCGTCAGCAATTGCTTTCCGCATTAACCGCCCGCTCGGCGGTGGGCGAAGTGCGCTGCCTCGAAAGGTATCCGTCTTCCGACGAACTAGCCCGCATCATTCAGTTGTTTCCCGCCGACGCAGTTTTCCTCGGCGTGGATTCGGTGCCTGGGGCCATGAGAGTGGTCGAGGAGTTGGAAGCCCAAGCCTCCGGAACGCCCATCGTCGCGTTCAACCGGTTCCAGGATCCTCGTGCCATGGTCGACCTGATGCGCGCCGGTGTTCGTGAAGCCGTCAAACCGCCGTTCGATCCCGAGGTCATCGACGAGGTGCTTGCGCGTGTCGCGGTCGCCGCGGCGAACCGGGGGGCGCCCGCCCTGCATCTCAATCTCTGCGCCTTCCTGCCTGCTCGCGCCGGCGTCGGAACCTCCACGCTAGCCTGTCACCTCTCTCGCGCCCTCACCGACGAAGCGGCCGAGCGAATCCTGCTGGCGGACTTTGATCTGGTATCCAGTCCCGTCCGCTACCTGTTGAACACCAATCAAGGGCTCACCATGCGCGACGCCGTCGAACTGTTGGATTGCATGGACGTCTGGCGTTGGCAACAGACCGTGGCGCATCTTGGCGGGTTGGATGTGCTCGCCGCCGGCCGCCTGAATCCCCGCCGCCCCCTGCGCACCGGAACAGTTCGCAGGCTGCTCGCGTTCGCCGCGCCTCAATACGAAATTGTGTGCGCGGACCTCTCGGGTAACATGGAGTCCTTCTCCCTCGAGGTCTTGCGATCCGCAGGCAGCATCTGCATGGTGACGACGGCGGACCGTCTCTCGCTCGGCGCGGCCCGGGACAAGGCGGATTTCCTTGAGTCCCTTGGGCTCCGGCAACGTGCAGCCCTGTTGGTCCGGCAGGATCCGGGAATCAAAGTACCTTCGATCCGTGATCTCGAAAGCTTCTGCGGCTTGCCGGTGCTGGGAGTCTTCGACTATTCCGCCGATCGGAGCCGCTACGCGCAGGTCGGAGAGGACGAAATACGCCTTCCGTCCGCGTTGCAAAAACAGCTCACCCGCTGCGCGCGGGGATTGATCGGCAAAGTGGACGCCGACGTCGGAACTCAAGGCATGGCGCGAACCAGTATGCGGCTCGCGGCCAGCTACACCTAAACCATTTTCAAAGTTCTTGAAAACCTAGCGGAAGTTTGCCGCATCGAACCCCGACCGTAAGAGTCTGTGTGAAAACCGAGGCGCGGCCGTCAGGTCGCGCTTCAAGCCGCTCAAAAATGGATAGAACCCCGGGCGTGAGCGAGGGTACCTTTCGGTTTTCACACAGAATCGTAAGGGAGGGGATTGCTGGATCGTCGTTCCGGGCTTCGATAGTACACACACTCCCTCAAACTGGCTTAGCCGCGCACACGTTAATCCCGGGCCGCCGTCGACGGACCAAAGGCCTACGGTTTCGTCCCGCCAGTTTCTTTCGCGAGACGGACCTTGGCGGACTCCAGCTTCCGCTGGACTTTGGCGACTTCAGTCTGATCCAGTTCCGCGGGCGAACCGGTTTCCCACTCCTTGATCGACTGCGTCCACTGGTTGATGGCTTCCTTCAGCTTGCCCTGCTTGAAGTAAACATCGCCCAAGTGATCGTGAATCGTCGGATCCTTACTGGATTTTTCAAGCGACCGGCGTAGGGAATCTTCCGCTTCGGCATAACGCCCCAGCCGGAAGAAGGCCCATCCCAGACTGTCGAGATAGGCGCTGTTACCTGGTTCCTTATCGACGGCCTTCTGAATCATGTCGACCGCCTCCTGTAGCCGGACGTTACGGTCCGCGAGCATGTACCCCAGATAATTGAGCGCGCCTGCGTTGTCGGGATTGGATTCGAGCAGCTTCCGGAATTCCGCTTCCGCCATGTCGAACTTCTTCTGACGCTCATACATCGCGCCGCGCATGAAGAGGATCGTCTCCTTGTCCTCTTTGCCCGTCCCTAGCTTGTCTGCTTCATCCAGCGACTTCGCCATCTCATCAAAGCGCTTCGCCTTCTCGTAGATCTGCGCCAGATTGATGTAGACATCGCGATCGGATTTGCCGTCGAGCAACTTTCGGATCTCTCCCGCCGCTTGATCGATCTTGCCGGTGTCGGCCAGGATATTGGCGTGCACTAAACGGAGTGTCCGGTCCGTCGGGAATTTCTTCAAGCCCGCCTCGGAAGTCTGCAGCGCCTTCGCATACTCCTTGCCCTGCCGGTACGTATCGGCCACCTGCGTGGCCGCTCGCGCCGCATAATCCGGATCCACTTCGCCGATTTGCTTGAACGTATCCGCCGCGTTCTCGGTCTGCTCAATCGACCGGTATAGCTGGCCTAGCCGCTCCAGCAACAACACGCGGTTGCCGCGGTCGGAGGCGCTGTAATTCCGTCGCTGCGTCGACGCCAGGATTTCCTTGAGCGCCGCAACCGCCGCCGTCGTCTTGCCTTCGGCTTCGAGCAGATTCACGTCGTTGTATCGGATCTCGAGATTGTTCGCATCGAGCTCTTTCGCTTTCGCGCCGGCTTCCCGGGCCTTGTCGAACTTTCTCTGCTGCCTGTAGATCTGCGAGATCCGCAGCCAGCTGCCGAGGTCCCGAGGCTCTTCGACCACAAGCTCTTCATACACCGCGAGCGATTGGTCCAACTGGTCCGCGAACAGCAGATTCTGCGCCAGCGCGCGCTTGATATCGGACGCATTCGGCGGATTCAGCGCAAGTGCTTTCTTCAGCGACTCGGCCGCCAGCGGATAGTCCTTCATCTGCTCATACGCTTCGGCGAGCTTCAGGAGTCCCCGCGCCGTCGGGTTCTTCTCCGATACCTTCCGCAGGAGATCGGCCGCACCCTTCGTGTCGCCGAGGTCCGCCAGCACTGACGCCAAACCCGTGGTCGCGTCTTCGCTATCCGAGTCGATCTCGAGCGCCTTGCGGAACGCTTTCTCCGCGTCCGTATTGCTTCCCGCAACCTTTTGCAGTCGCCCCAGCATCAGCAGGCTGTCGATATCCTTCGGAGCCTTTTCCGTGATCTTCTGATATTGCTCGATCGCCTTGGTGACCATCGACTGGTCAACCTTGCCCTGCTGGGCATCGCCGATCATCCGCGTGTAAATGCGAGCCAGAATTCGGCGGGCGTTGAGGTCGTTGGGATTTTGCTTGAGGACCTCTTCCGTTTCCGTGACCGCGTCCCGGAGCCGGCCCGCTTGAATGTACAGGTCCGATAACTCTTCCGTCAGAAAAGTCGCTTCGGGATCGGCCTTCACCGCCAGGCGGTAGTTCTCAATGGCCTTATTGAAATACTCACCGCGATTGCCATACGCCGCCGCCAGTTCCGCGTACATGTGGCCGAGAGAGTAATGATAGTAAGCCGTCGCCTTGCTGGATTCCTTCGCCGGTCCGGCCGGCTTCTGGGCGGACGCCGCGACGCTGGAAACAAGAATCAGCGCCAGGATCCGGCAATGTATCGAACGCATGGTTGCAAACTCCCAGTTTCAGTATAACTCTCGGAATTCGAGCCGGCGATTGAGCTGCTCTAGCCCCGGCACAATCGAATCACCGTAACTACATCAATAGCTTAGCCGTTCCACACGGGTGCACCGACTGGGTATGAAATCGCTTTTGTAATGTCGCCAGACTCCCGTTCCGGTGCCTGAGAGTGCGCAAATCGAGTTCCCCACATAATCAAAGACGCCGCAGATTGCAAAGGGGTTTGCAAAATCTGCAAGCGAAGGCTGAGTCTCAAAGACTACCCTGCCCGAACCCTCACTTGGTGCTGAGTTTGCTGCCGTTCCGGATCTCGTCGGACGGCCGTCTCAGAATGACATCGCCCTCGTGAAGCGCCCCGGTTACCTCCACGAGCCCGCCTCCGGCGTTGCCTCTACGGACGTCAACCCACTCCGCTTTGCCTTCGGTCACCCGGATGACAAAACTCCGCTCCGTTGTCGTGACAATAGCGGTTGGCGGAACCAGCAGCGACGCGCCCGCCCTGCGCACCGGCCAATCGACCTCCGGGAACATGCCCGGGGCCAACGCACCGTTCGCATTCGCGACCTCGACCTCCACCGGCATCGTGCGCGACTTCGCGTCCAGCGTCCGAGCCGCCCGCGCCACCTGCCCGCTAAACGTCCGCCCAGGAAACGCCGGCACCGTGAACGCAATGCGCGCGCCTCTGTTGATCGTCGCCGTTTCCGCCTCCGGAACCTGCACCACGAGGCGCAGCCGGCCGTTCTGCTCGAGCTTCAGCAGCCACTCCGCCGACGGACCCGCCAATGCCCCCGGATGCGCTTTGCGTTCGGTAATGACGCCGTCGAACGGCGCCCGGATCGTCAGATACGCCTGCATCTTCTCGACCGCGCTCTCCGCCGATCGAGCCGCCGATATGGAGTTTTCCATGGCACGCAATCCGGCCTTGCCGGCTTCCACTCGTTTGGCCGCGATCTCGATCTCTGTTTCTGCAATCGCTCCCGGCGTCTGTGAGGCCTTGCGCAACCGCTGTTCGACCTCCTCGTCGGAAGCCACCCGTGCCATCGCCTCCGCGCGCTGCGCCACCAGCGCTTCCGTGCGGGCTTTCGCTTCCGCTCGTTGTGCGCTTAGTTCCGGCGCGGAAAGCTCGACGAGCAAATCGCCTTTCTTAACCCGGCTCCCCCGGTCGACCGGAATCCGCTCCACAAAGCCCGGGATCCGCGAATAAATCTCGACGGATTCATACGGCAGTAATTCACCCGGAAGCTTTACGGACCGAGAGAGTGCTTTCGACACGACCTTCACCGTCTCCACGGCTGGAGACGGCGAGCCTTGCGCCAAAACGAGGAGCGGCACCGCGGCTGTCCATACGCCTAAAATCAACAGCGCTTTCATATCCCTAGATGTATCCTTCCGGAAGCACTTCGCGCATTGCGGCAGCGTGAAAAACGACGCCGACCTGCTCATCACCCAGAGGGCGCGGAAGTTCATGGACGGGCCTCCTCCGGAAGTAGGGAAGCGTCCCCGGAAGCTTTGTTTTGCAGAATCGCATAGAACGCCGGAAGAATGGTGAGCGTCGCGAACGTAGCCGCGATCAATCCGCCGATCACCGCGCGCCCCAGCGGCGCATTCTGTTCCGCGCCCGCGCCGATGGCAAGAGCCAGTGGAATCATCCCCGCGATCATCGCCGCCGCCGTCATCAGAATCGCCCGCAAACGCCCCGTCGCCGCCAGACCCGCCGACTCGAACGCCGAATGCCCCGCCCTTCGATGCGATTCCGCAAAACTGATCAACAGGATCGAGTTCGCCGTCGCAATGCCGATCGCCATGATCGCACCTAGGAACGACTGAATATTCAGTGTTCCGCCCGACAGCTTCAACGCCGCGACCACGCCAAGCAGCACCGCCGGCAACGTCAGAAAGATTGCGAACGCCAGCCGCGCTGACTGAAAGCTCGCCGTCAGCAACAGAAAGATCGCGCCGGCCGCAATTAGCAGCCCGATCTGCAATCCGGATTGCGTTTCCTCAAGCGGCGGAATCTGTCCCCGCACCGCCACCGTCGACCCGCGCGGCGCCGCTCCCACTCGGGCGATAGCCGCCCGAACCTCCTTTGCCGCCTCTCCGAGCGATAGCCCCTCTATATTGGCCGTCAAGCTGACCACCCGCTGCATGTTGTAGCGCTCGACCGCGCCAAACGCCGTGCCTTCTTTCAAAGTCGCAACGTCGCCAAGCAGCGGACGCGACTCGCCGGACCGCATCACCGGCAAGTCCGCCAGGTCCTGCGCCGACTTCATCCGGTATTGCGGAATTTCCACCTGAATCTGGAATCCGTTTCCGCTCGCTGGATCGCGCCAGTAGTTCGGCTCGATAAACCGGCTCGACGAAGTGGCCGCCACTAACGACCGCGCCACGCCCGCCGCCGTCACCCCATACTGCCCCGCACGCTCGCGGTCGATCTTCACATCGATCGTCGGATAGTCGAGCGGCTGCTGGTATTGCAGGTCCCGCAGAAACCCAAGCTTCGCGAACTCCAGACGCAGCTTTTCCGCATGCACCCGATTGTTCGCAATACTCGGACCCTGCACCGCGACCTCTACCGGCGTATTCGAGCCGAAGCTCATCACTTGAGAGACGATATCGCCGGCCTCGAACGAAATCTTCACGTCCGGCATCGCGGACCGCAATGCGCCCCGCAGCTTCTCCGCCAACGCGTCCCCGCGCGGCTGCGCCAACGGCTTCACCGCCACCAGCATCACCGCCTCTTGCGGCCCCGACGTCCATAAGTAAATCGTGTTGATCGGATAGCTGGCTGGTTGCACTCCAATGAACGCCGTCGAAATATCGACGTTTTCCGCGCCCACCGTTTTCCGGATCGTATCGAGCGCCTTCAGCGCAACCAATTCTGTCCGCTCGACTCGCGTTCCCGCGGGCGCACGCAGCCGGATCTGGAACTGCCCCGCGTCCGTCTTGGGAAAGATCTCGGTGCCAAACGTCGGCGCCAACACCCACAACAACCCGACCGTTACTACGAGATACACCGCCGCCAACGGCCATCGCAACCGCAGCGCGAAGCCAACATACCGCTCATAGAGCGCCGCCGGCGCCCCGCGCCGATTCTCACCGTGACGCATCCACTTCGCCGCCAGCACCGGAACCAGCGTGCTCGACAACACGTACGACGTAATCATCGCGAAACCCACCGCCAGCGCCAGCGGCACGAAGAGCTGACGCGCCACCCCCGACAGAAAGAACGAAGGAACGAATACCGCCAGAATCGCCATCATCGAAAGCAGACGCGCCGTCGCCGTCCGGTGCGCCGCGTCCACCACCGCGCGCGCCCGGTCCGCGCCTTTTTCAAGGCTCGCGTGGATGTTTTCGACTTCGACCGTCGCCTCATCCACCAGCACGCCGACCGCGAGCGCCAGCCCTCCGAGCGTCATGATGTTGATGCTCTGCCCCGCGGCCCAAAGCCACACCACCGCGCCCAGCAGCGCCACCGGAATCGTGATCACGACAATCAACGCCCCGCGCCAATCCCGCAGGAACAGCAGCACGGTCAGCGCCGTGAGTAGGGCGCCAAGCAAGCCTTCGTTCAACAGCGACCGGATCGCCGCCGTCACGTACTTCGACTGATCGAATACCAGATCGATCTTCACGTCCTCCGGACACACCGCCTGCATCGCAGGTAGCGCCGCCCGCACTCTTCGGATCACGTCGAGCGTCGAGGCCTCCGCCCGCTTGGTGACTTCGATGTAGACCGTGCGCTTGCCATTGACGTGCGCGTATCCGGTGATGATGTCCGTCCCGATCTCGATCGTGCCCAGATCGCGCAGGTACACCGACGCCCCCGGACCGCCCCGCACCGGAGCCTCCATCACCTCTTGAATGTCTTGCGAAATCGACGCGTTGCTGTTGACGATGCGATTCAGATCGCCCGTCCTCACGTTGCCCGACGGCAGCACCGTCGTCGCCTTGCTCACCGCCGCGATCGCATCCTCCGGCGAAATTCGATACTGGCGCAGCCGATCCGGATCGAGGCGCACCACCACCGTCCGCTGATTTCCTCCAAACGGCGGCGGCGCCGACACGCCCGGCAGCGTCGCAAACAGCGGCCGCACCTGGTTCAGTGCGATATTCTGCATCTCCGCCGGCGGACGCCCCGTGCTCGACGAAAACACCAGTTGCCCAACCGGAACGCTGCCCGCGTCGTATCGCACGATGAACGGCGGTACCGCGCCCGGCGGCATGAACGCCCGCGCCCGATTCACATAGCCCACCGTCTCCGCGACGGCCTGGCTCATATCGGTGCCCGCATGGAAGACCAGCTTTACG
>JBDTTK010000040.1:0-12899 GCA_039930685.1 Bryobacteraceae bacterium
GGCATGTCCTTCAGCGCGTCCGCCAGGCTTGCTGCCTTTGAGTATTCGAATGGTTGGGAAATCATCGTGATTCTCCTAGGCTCCCGCGTTCGCCAGTTTCCAAATTTTCTCGGTCGACAGCGGCATATCGATATGCCTTACGCCGAGGGTGCTTAGCGCATCGACAACAGAATTAACAACCGCCGGCGAACACCCGATCGTACCCGCCTCGCCGACGCCTTTAACGCCCAGCGGATTCACCGGGGACGGCGTGCATGTGTGTTCGGACTCGATCCACGGCATCATCGACGCCTTCGGCATCGCGTAATCCATGAATTCGCCGCTCACCAACTGCCCGCTCTCGTCGTAGACCGCGTTCTCCCACAGCGCCTGACCCAAACCCTGCGCCACGCCGCCGTGGACTTGGCCCGAAACAATCAGCGGATTCAGAATGCGCCCGCAATCGTCGACCGCCACGTAACGCTGGATGTCGATCTTGCCGGTCTCTTTATCCACTTCCGTGACGACGATATGCGCGCCGAACGGGAACGTGAAATTCGGTGGCTCCCAGAAGTAGGTCGCAAACAAACCCGGCTCCGTATCCGGCGGCAGCTTCATTGCGCGATACGACGCGCCGGCGATCTGCGCCAGTGGAGCCGACTTGCCGGTCTTGTTGCAAATCACTGACCCGTCCGCAAACGTCACATCGTCGGATTCAAGCAACATCGCGCCGTACCGTTTGATCTTGTCCTTCAGCGTTTGCAGCGCGAAGTACAATGCCGTACCGCCCACCGCCGTACCGCGGCTGCCGAAAGTCCCGATTCCGTACTGCACGATGGCCGTATCGCCGCGAATGACAAGGATATTGTCGATGCCAATTCCCAGTTCATCCGCCGCGATCTGTGCAAACGTCGTTTCCTCGCCCTGTCCATGCGGACAGGCGCCTGTCATCACGGTGACCGTGCCGGTCGGATCGATCTTGACAGTCGCGCTCTCCCAGCCGCCCGCCGGAGTCGCCGGCGAGGGTCCGAGTGCGCAAATCTCGCCGTACGTCGACATCCCGACGCCCATCAGCTTGCCGTTCTTCCTCGCCTCGGCTTGCTTTGCGCGGAGCGCCTTGTAGTCCACCAGGTCCAGCGCCTTATGCAGCGGAGCCGCATAGTTGCCCGAATCGTACGTCAACCCCGTCGCCGTCGGGAACGGGAACTCGTCATTGTGGACGAAGTTCTTCAAGCGGATTTCGGCGGGATCCATCTTCAATTCCGCCGCCAGCATATCGACCATGCGCTCGATCCCGTGCGTCGCCTCCGGACGCCCGGCTCCGCGATACGCATCCGTCGGAACGCAATTCGTAAATATGCCGACGATGTCCGCCGACACATTCTTGAACCGGTATAAGCCCGGAAGCATCAGCACGCTCAGCGTCGGAATCGCCGGCCCCAGCAGTTGGTGATATGCGCCTAAATCCTGCAGGATCTTCACGCGCAATCCGAGAATCGTCCCGTCTTTTTTCGCCGCGATCTCGTAGAAATCCACGTGCCCGCGCCCATGGATCGTGCACAGGAAATTCTCTCGCCGCGACTCGATCCACTTCACCGGCTTGCCGGTCTTCATCGCAATGAAGCCCATCAGGGCTTCTTCGGCGTACACATTCAGCTTGCTGCCGAACCCGCCGCCGACTTCCGGCGTAATCACGCGCATGCGGTTCTCTTCGAGACCCAGCATCAGCGCCACCAGCGTCCGCATGAGGTGCGGAATCTGCGTCGACGACCACAAAATCATCGATCGGTCGGCGGCGTTCCAATCCGCCACCACGCCGCGCGTCTCCATCGAATTCGGTACCAGCCGCTGGCTCGTGATGCGTTGCTTGATTACCACCTCGGCGTCCGCGAATGCCTTATCGGTATCGCCGCCCTCCTGGTGATACGTAAATGCCTGATTGTCAGGCCACTCCGCGTGCACCGCTGGAGCGCCCGTCTCGAGCGCCTTCTCCGGATCCGCGATCGCCGTCGTCGGCTCCCATTCGATCTCGATCAGGTCCACGGCGTCACGTGCAATATACTTGTCACTCGCTACAACCACCGCCACCGGATGGCCGACAAAGTACACGCGGTCGATCGCCAGGATGTAATGATGCGGCACCCGTAGCCCCGGCAGCGACGCGCCGCACGGAACCGGACCGACATCTTTCGTATCCTGCCCCGTGAACACCGCGACCACGCCGGGATGCTCCGCCGCGGCCTTTACATTGATGCTCTTGATCTTCGCCGCCGCATGCGGACTCCGCAGAATCGCGGCGTGGTTCATCCCCGGCTTCTGGATGTCATCGACGTACGTCGCCGTTCCGGTGATCAGTCGCGGATCTTCCCGCCGCCGGATCGATTTGCCAACCAAAGTCTCGTGCTTCGTGATTGTCGTTGCCATAGTCGTTTCCTTTCCTTCCGGCGCCTTACGCGCCCGCTTTGGCCGCGGCCCTCACCGCGTTGACAATGTGCTGATATCCGGTGCACCGGCAGATGTTGCCCTCGATGCCGTGCCGAATCTCTTCGTCCGTCGGATTCGGATTGCGGTCCAGAATCTGCTTCGACGCCATAATCATCCCAGGCGTGCAGAACCCGCACTGCGCCCCGTGCTCGTTCCAAAACGCTTCCTGCATCGCATGCAGCTTCCCGTCCTTCGCCAGGCCTTCGATCGTCAGCAATTCATGCCCATCGGCCTGCACCGCAAACATCGTGCAACTCTTGATCGCCTTGCCGTCCACCTCTATCGTGCAGGCGCCGCACAGCGACGTCTCGCACCCGATGTGCGAACCCGTCAATCCCACCGTCTCCCGCAGGTAATGAATCAGCAGCAGCCGCGGCTCGACATCGTTCGAGTAAGCTTTTCCGTTGATCGTAACGTTGATCTTCATGGCGTCCCTTTTGTCTCAAGCGCCCACGGCTCCGCGCCGCGCACGCAATGCGTCACCAAGTCCTAGCCGTACGAACATATCAGAAGTTGAGGGTGCTCTGAGTTTGAGCAGCCGTTTACGCCGAAACTGGATCCGGTCACAAACTGCCGTTCTTTCCCGTCGCCTAAGAATGGCAGCGTGATCGTGGGGGGCGTCTAGCTTCGTTTCGCGGAACCCTTCATTCGGTCGTTTGTCCGACCGAATGAATCCAGTACCGCTGTACCGGACCCAGCTAGACTTTCAAGGATGCGCCACCGCCTGTTGGACATTTTCCTATGGCTGTCCGTCATCGGCTACACTGCCTGGTTCGGCGGAACCCTGTACCAGACGCTGGCAATCGACCCAGCTTGGAGCGCCTCGCCTCCTGACTCGCTTCGCAACTTCCTCCAGGTCACCGATTTTAGCCGCCGGGTTCTGAACTTCTTTGGGCCGCCGTTCATGGTCGCCCGAACGTTGCCCCTTCTGGTCGCGTTGGCAACGGCGTGGAACCTCCTCAGCCATCGGAAAGCGCTCCTCTTTGCGACACTCTGCTGGGTCGGAATCGTTATTCCGATGGCCCTGCTCTACATTGATCCAATCAATGACGTGATCTTCACGCACGCCGCGGAAGCAGTTCACCGGACGAGTTGCGGAAGAAAGAAATCGCGCCTAACTGAGACAACTTCTTATCGATTTTCTACCGCTGTGGAGCGGGTCAAAAAAACTTCCCAGCGGTGATGGAAATCGCCCGGAGAATGCGCCCGGTGTTGTAGGCACAGGAGTCGGGCAGAAGATTTTCAGCGCGAACTGAAGGCGACGGAAGATCCGACACCTTAGCCGAGGAGGGCCGGAACATGGCTGACGACTACAAATCGAAACTCGAGCAGTTCTTCGCGTTGGTCCCGAAGACGGGGTTGAGTCAATACAACAACCAGACCGGTGCTGGATACTACGGGGAAGTCCCGTCCGGCACCCCTGCCTTCCAGATGAGAAAAGACAACATGGAGCAGGCGAAGAAAGACGTCGCGGCCGCCATCGCCGGCAAACTCGTCAAGGACAACGACAAATTCAAGACGCTGACGGGTCTTACCCATACTCAACTCCTGACCAATTGGCTGAGCGGCGGCATCATGACGAGCTGCAACGGGTTCGTCGGAAAAGCCGGGGAAGCCGCGGGCGTCAAAGGGCTGGGCGGTTTTGGCGTCGAAGCCACTCTGGCCAAAATGGGTAAGCGGCATTGCTGGATTTCGCCCCTTTCGGGCGAGAAACCGCAGTGGGGCGATGTCTTCGAAACCCTTTCCCGCACCGACGGCAACGATTACATGAATCAGCATGTCGGCATCAATCTGTCCGTCGAGGGCGAGGACTGGTACACCATTGAAGGCGGTCAGGGCGGTCGGGGTCTCGGGTTCGACAGGGTTGCCCGCGTCAAGAAAAAGTACCGAACCTCCGACGTCCTCGGCTGGGTGGACATGCGGCTTCTCGCATCGGGCAAGCCTGCGCTGCCGGACTGGCTGGTCGGAACTTGGATGATTTATGCCGGCTCCAAGACCTACGTTTACTCTTTCGACCGGTATGGCGAAGTCACGCAGCAGGCGTATCGGCCTTCTCCCTTGCCGAACGGCAGCAACGGGCCTACCCTGGATAAGGGTACGATGCTGACGGTTTCGGGCGATTCCGCCAAAGTGGGATGGCACGGTGAGGGCGGTCTCGAAGCGTTCACTTACGACCGATACAACAGTTTTCCCGGAATCCTTGAGCGCATGAATGGGGTGGCTGCCGACAGGTCCTCGATGAACGGCGTTCGGATCTGACTTTGGGCATGAAAACCGGCTACGAGATCACCTTCGACGACTTCCTGAGACTCTGCCTCGATCACACGAGCGAGACCGCCCCGCTGCTTCGGAAATGGTTCGGCTACGAGATCGCGCCATCCGCCACCGGAGCCTTGCTGCATGATGCGGGCGGCGTAGTCGTCCGGCCGGAGGCTGTTCACGAGCGCATTCAAGCCGATCCGGAACGCCAGAATCGCATCTATAACCTCGCCATGACGCTCTGGCGCTAGTCGCTTCCGTCCGCGGCCTATCCAATTCAATCGATTCAACTACATCCCGCCATTCTTGAGGGCTGTGCGTCCTCCGCGATGCTATAACGGGGCCGGGGATTTATCCTCTGATGTTCCGACTGGCATTCTGGCTTCGTTTCGCAATGCCACTCGGAACTTGCGAGTTTGTGTGAAATCGAGGCGGGACCGTCGGGTCGCGCTCCTCGGTGACATAGACCTCCCTGACCGCCCCGTTCACGACTAAGGCCCTGCAGCTTCTACCATCGTCTCAATGATCTAGACGCAATTCCATAGCCGCACCCCTCATCGCGCCTCGTACGGCGTGCTACACCTGAGGTCGCAAAGCGGACTTCCAGCTACGCCGCCCGGTAGGCGTCTACAATCTCCGCGATCGGACCGATCGCGCGGATCTTGCCATGCTCCAGCCAGAGCGCCCGGTCGCAGAGCATCTTTAGCAGCTCCACGGCATGCGAGGCGCAAAGGATCGTCTTCCCGGCATGCCGGAATTCCAGAATCTTCGCGAGGCACTTCTTATAAAAGTGTTCGTCGACGGCGCCCAGCACTTCGTCGATGACCAGGACCTCGGGGTCGAGGCTGATGGCGATCGAAAACGCCAGCCGCACGGTCATTCCCGCGGAATACGTTCGCAGCGGCTCGGAGATGAACTCGCCGACGCCGGAGAACTCCACAATCGAGTCGAATCTCCGGATCGCCTCGGCGCGGGACATCCCCATCAGCGCGGCGTTGATCCATACGTTCTCCGCGCCGGTCAGATCCGGATGAAACCCAGCCCCGAGTTCGAGGAGCGTACCCACCTGGCCGTCCACGCGAAGACGGCCCGCGTTGGGTTGAGAGACCCCTGCCGCAAGCGACAAAAGAGTGCTTTTGCCGGCGCCGTTGGACCCGATCAGGGCCAGGCTCTCGCCGTGCTCCAGAGAAAAGCTGACGTCAGTGAGCGCGAAGAACCGCTCGCGCGAGTTCCTGCGCAGCAGGCTGAGAATCCGGTCGCGGAGCAGAAGTTGCCCGCGATGAATCGGATAGCTCTTCGAGACGTGGTCGAATACGATGGCCGCCATGTGTCAAATATGGTCGTAGAATCCCGGCTTCAGCCGCCGGAACACCAGCCATCCCAGAATGAACGATGCGATCGACACGAAGCAAAGGATGGTGAGCAGCGAGTCCGGCGGTGACTTTTCCTCGAGCAGTATGTTCCGCATCGCCAGCGTCATCGCGGCTGCCGGATTGAAGCGGTAGAGGTTGTGGTATTGCGCCGGGATCGAAGCGAACGAGTAGAAGATCGGCACCAGCCAGAACAAAATCAGATTTGCGGATTCAACGACGTACCTTGTATCGCGAATAAAGACGTTCACGGCCGACGTGAACAACGCCAGTCCGCAAACGAATACGATGTCGAGGATCCAGATCACCGGAAGCCAGAACCAGTGGATATTCGGCCCCCGCCCGTAGGCGAACAGAAATACGAATAGCAGGGCAAGCTGAATCAGCAGGTGGACGCCATTGGACAGTACGGCGGCAATTGGAACCAGTTCGCGGGGGACCGGAACCTTCTTGATCAGCGCTTGGCTATCTACCACGGAGACGGTGCCCGAAATCCAGGCTCCCGTGAAGAAGTTGAACGGCACAAGCCCGCACAGGATGAAGACCGGAAATGCAGGCTGGCTAACGCTGGGCTTCTGAACGTAGCTGAAGATGAACACCAGCATCCCCATCATCACCAGCGGATTGATGAGAGACCAAAGGAGTCCGAGCGACATATTGCGATAGCGAATCCGGAAATCCTTCAGCACCAGTTGCTGCAGGACGAAGAAAGATTCACCGCGCCAGGCGGGAGCTGCTTGCATGGGCTTCGCTCGCCAGTATAACGAACCCTATAATCAAGATAGTGTTTCCCGCTCAATATAGAGATGAACTAGTGCGTGCGCTGCACGCGATTGATGCCGAAAAAGTGCAGCAGGCCATCGACTGGATGCGCGAAGCGCGCGACGCCGGAGGGACGATTTATACCGCCGGCAACGGAGGCAGCGCCGCCACCGCGTCGCATTTCGTGTGTGACATGGTGAAAGGCGCGAGTTACAAGCGGGCCAAGCGCTTCAAGATGATGGCCCTCGTCGACAACATGGCGACCCTCACCGCCTACGCGAACGACGTGCACTACAACGAGGTTTTCGCGGAGCAGTTGCAGAACTTCGCCCAGCCCGGCGACATCTTCATGGCGATCAGCGGCTCGGGCAACTCGCCGAACGTCCTCCGCGCCATGGAGGTAGCCAACGCCGCCGGTTGCAAAACCATCGCGCTTACCGGCCGCGATGGCGGAAAGCTGGGTCCGATGGCGCAGCTCGAGATCAACGTCGGCGTTCCGCACATGGGGCGGATCGAAGACGGCCACCACATCGTGTGCCACATGATCTGCTACTCGTTCATCGACAACGAAAAGCAGTAGAACGGATCATACCCGGCCCAGGCCCACCGCTTCGAGCCGCGCACGAAGCGAGGCGAAGCCGAGCGGAGTAAGTGGCCAAGTGAGTAACTCGAGAGGTCAGCCGGCGAGGATCTCCAGCGCCTCAGACCCGCAGATCCGCGAGATCTCGGCGACGAACTCCTTGTCCGGGCGTACCTTGGCGACTCCGTCGAGGATGACCGAAAAGTCGCGCGACTTCTCCAACCGCAAGCGGACCTCGGTGGCGCCCGGCTTGCGCTCAAACAAGGCGCGGAGCGCGGCGGCCTTATCCGCCTCGCTCGTCGAACCGCCGTTCTTGCCGTTGACCGGCATGCTGATCTTGATCGAGATCAGCGACGGCATGTTCACCCGGGCTACTTCGAGCGGGATGACGTCCTGCACGGAGATCTTCGGCGGAGCGTTCTCCTCCGGCAGAACGAGGCCTCGAATCAACACGGCCTTGTCCTCGACTAACTGGTTGGCGAGCCCTTCGTACTTCGTCGTGAAGCACATCGCCTCGATGACGCCGGTCAGATCCTCGATCTGCATCGACGCCCACGGCTTGCCCTCTTTGTTGCGACGCCGCTGGATCGATGTGAGGATGCCGCAAAGCGCCACCTCCACGCCTCTGCCGAGGCCCTCGATGTTGTCGCTTGAGTGGGTCGCAAGTTCAGAAACCTTGTCCTTGTAGGCATCGAGCGGATGGCCGGTCACATAGAAGCCGAGCATCTCCTTCTCGGCCTGCAGCTTCTCCGGACCCGTCCAGTCGTTGACCGCCGGCAGCGGCTGACCGGATTTGGGCTCTTCCTGAATCAGCTCGGCGAACAGGCCGTGCTGCCCGCTTTCGATGTCCTTCTGTGCGCGCGCGCCGGCTTCCATCGCGCCTTCGACGACCGCGAAGAGCTGCGAGCGCATGCCCTCCAGCGTGTCCATGGCGCCGGCCTTGATCAACGATTCGATCATGCGCCGGTTGACCGCGCCGAGTTCGACGCGTTCGCAGAACTCGTAGATCGAATGGAACGCCCCGTCGGCGGATCGCGCCTTCACGACCGATTCCACCGCGGACGCGCCTACGTTCTTGATCGCGCCTAGTCCAAAGCGGATGCTGTCGCCGGTGGGCGTGAAGCTGAAGTCCGACGAGTTGACGTCGGGCGGCAGCACCTTGATGCCCATGTCGCGGCACTCGTTGATGTACTTGACGACCTTGGCGGTGTTCCCCGTTTCCGAGGTCAGCAGCGCGGACATGAACTCGATCGGGAAGTGCGCCTTGAGGTACGCCGTGACGTAGGCCAGGTACGCGTAAGCGGCCGAATGCGACTTATTGAAGCCGTAGCCGGCGAACTTCTCCATCAGATCGAAGACCTTCTCGATCTTCTTCGGCGGATAGCCGTTCTTCTTCGCGCCCTCGACGAAGCGCACACGCTCCTTCGCCATAACCTCGGCGCTCTTCTTACCCATGGCGCGGCGGAGGATGTCGGCGTCGCCCAGCGAGTAGCCGCCGAGGAGACTGGCGATCTGCATCACCTGTTCCTGGTAGACCATGACGCCGAAGGTCTCTTCGAGGAGGTCCTTCATCACCGGCAGGTCGTAGACGACTTCCTTGCGGCCGTGCTTCCGGTCGATGAAGTCGTCGATCATCTGCATCGGACCGGGCCGGTACAGCGCGTTCAAGGCGATCAGGTCCTCTACGCGGTCCGGCTGGTAGCGGCGCAAAATGTCGCGCATCCCAGGAGACTCAAACTGGAACACGCCGCTCGTGTAGCCCTTGCTGAAGATCTCGAAGGTCTTGGGATCGGCGACCGGCAGGTCCTCGATCTTGAGCTGTACGCCGCGGTGCCGGTCGATCAGTTTGAGAGCGTCCTCGATAATGGTGAGGGTGGTTAGACCCAGGAAGTCCATCTTGAGAAGTGACAGCTTCTCAAGACCTACCATGTCGTACTGGGTGACAACTTCGTCTTTGTTTGTCTTGTAGAGCGGAACCAGTTCTTTGAGCGGGACGGGTGAGATGACGACGCCGGCCGCGTGTACGCTGGCGTTCCGCGCCATGCCTTCGAGGATCTTGGCGACGGCAAGGATCTCTTTGACCCTTGGGTCTTTCGCCGCGAGCTCGCCAATCTGCGGCTCCAGCTTCATCGCCTCGTCAAGCTTGATGTTGAGAGGCATCGTCGGAATCAGCTTGGTGACCTTTTCGACGTCGCCAAAGGCGAGGTCAAGGGCGCGTCCGACGTCCTTGATCGCGGCGCGCGCGCCGAGCGTCCCGAACGTGATGATCTGCGCCACTTGCTCGCGCCCGTACTTCTCGAACACGTACTGGATCACCTCGCCGCGTCCGCGCGTGCAGAAGTCGATGTCGATGTCGGGCATGCTGATGCGCTCCGGATTGAGGAAGCGCTCGAACAGCAGTCCGTAATGCAGGGGATCGATATCGGTGATCTCCATCGCATAACTGACCAGGCTTCCGGCGGCGGAACCGCGGCCCGGTCCGACAGGGATGCTGCGTTGCTTGGCGAAACGGATGAAGTCCCAGACGATCAGGAAATAGCCGGAGAACTTCATCTGCTGGATCATGCGAATCTCGCGATCCAGGCGCTCGACGTAGTACGGCAGCTCGTGTTTGATCAGGCCTTGCGCGAACTGCGCTTCGAGGCGCGGACGGCGCTTCTCGAAACCCTGGCGCGCGACGTACTCGAAGTAGCTGTCGATGGTGTGCTCGGGCGGGACGTCGAACTTGGGGAACGGCTCTTTAACCTTCTCCAGCTTGACTTGACAGCGTTGCGCAATATCCCAGGTGCGGTCGAGCGAGTGTTCGACTTCGCCAAAGAGCGCGAGCATTTCCTCGCGCGTCTTGAGGTAGAAAGCAGGCTGCGTGAAGCGCATCCGGGTGGGGTCCGACATGGTTTTGCCGGTCTGGATGCAGAGCAGGATTTCGTGAGCGCGTGCATCCTCTTTGCGGAGGTAATGCGAGTCGTTGGTGGCTACGAGCGGAATGCCGGTCTCGGTCGAAAGCTGATTTACCAGCGGTAGCAGCGTGCGGTCCTGCTCAAGGCCGTGATCCTGGATTTCGAGAAAGAAGTTCTGCTTGCCGAAGAGGTCCGTGTACTCGTGCGCCATCTTACGCGCGGCCTGGTACTTGTCGTTGAGCAGGGTTTCGTTGATGTCGCCCCGCAGGCACGCGGAGAGCGCGATGAGGCCCTTCGAGTGGCGCGAAAGCAGGTCCTTGTCGATGCGTGGCTTGTAGTAGAAGCCCTCGAGGTAGCCGGTGGAGACGAGCTGGAGAAGGTTCTTGTAGCCTTCCTGGTTTTCGCAGAGCAGGACGAGATGGTTGTAGCGGTTGGACTCGTCGCGGTTGGTGTGACCCTGCTGCGCGACGTACACTTCGCAGCCAATGACGGGATGGATGTCGCGCTTCTTGGCTTCGCTATAGAACTCGACCGCGCCGAAGAGGTTGCCGTGGTCCGTCATGGCGACGGAGGGCATCTTTTGGGCGGCGATGATCTCCATCATCTGCGAGATTTCGCAGGCGCCATCCAGGAGGGAATAGTCCGTGTGGCAGTGGAGATGAACGAAAGGAGGCGCTGACATCGGGTTACTACTCGGGGGACCTTCATTATAGCGCCGCTATGGCGGCGCCCTCTCGGAGTTTTGGACCTAGAGGCGCTTGTAGTGACGTAAGATGAGGAGCGTATGGGGTTCGACGACTACAAGGTAGTGCTGTATCGCAACCATCCCGATGGATGGGTCGCCGAGATTCCGTCGATCCCTGGGTGCCACGCCTTGATGCCTACGGCGGAGGCCGCATTGGCGGAGCTGAGCGAAGTCTTCCGTCTGATTGAGGAAGAATATCGCGAGTCGGGGACGGCCTTGCCGTTAGACACGACCGAAATCGTACATGCCTAGCGCTCGGGCGGCCGAGTTTCGCCGTGTTGCGGCCAAACTCGGTTTTCAGCGCGCCCGACAAACCGGAAGCCACGAGCGGTGGAAGCACCGAGATGGCCGCGCCACGACGATTCCTGTTCATGGAGGACGTGAAATCGGACCTCCGCTCTTCGATCGAATCCTCCGGCAGTTAGGAATCGACGAACAGCAATTCGACCAACTTCGCTAACCTCCGCCGAGATACCAAAACCGCAGCAGGAACAGCGACGTCAGCACGTACATCAACCAGCCCACCTCGCGGAATTCGCCGTGCAGAATCTTGAGTAGGGTATAGGCGGAGAAGCCAATCGCGAGTCCGTTGGCGATGGAGAAGGTCAAGGGAATCGCGAGGATCGTGAGGAACGCCGGCACTCCGACCGTGACGTCGTCCCACTTGATTTCGGAGACGTGCGAGATCATCATCGAGCCGACCAGGATCAGCGCGGGCGCCGTGGCGAACGCCGGGATCACACCTGCGAGCGGCGCGGCGACGGTTGCGATCAGAAAGAGGATTCCGGCAACGATGGCAGTAACTCCACTGCGGCCTCCGGCGACCACGCCGGACGCGCTTTCGATGTAGCTGACGACGGTGGAAGTCCCGAGGCTCGCGCCGACCATCGTGGCGGTGGCGTCCGCCGTCAAGATGCGATTGATGCGCGGGATGTCGCCGTCCGGCGCGATAAGTCCGGCTTTCTTGGCGACGCCAACCAGCGTTCCGACGTTGTCGAAGACGTCGACAAACAGGAACACGAAGACGATTTCGAGGATGCCGAGTTTGGCCGCCGCGGCGAGGTCGAGGTGGAAGGCGGTCTCGCTGAGGTCGGCGGGGGTGAAGACGCCGGGCGTCCAGGCAATCAGCCCGGTGGCGAAGCCGAGCGCGGTAGTGGCAAGGATTCCAAGGACCATCGCGCCGCGCAGGCCCCATGCCATGAGCGCAGCGATGAGCAGGAGTCCGGCGAGCGCGAGGAGCGTCGAGGGCTCGCGGAGGTTCCCGAGCGCGACCGTCGTTGCGGGACTCGAGACAATGATTCCGGCGTTGCGGAACCCGATGAAGGCGATGAAGAATCCGATGCCCACCGCGACCGCGGAATAGAGCGCGGGCGGAATCGCGGAGACGATCATCTTGCGGATGCCGAGGAGGGTCAGCAGGAGCATCAGCGCGCCGGAGATGAAGACGGCGCCGAGCGCGGTCTCCCACGGAACGTGCATCCCCTTGACGACCGAGTACGCGAAGTAGGCGTTGAGGCCCATGCCGGGGGCAAGAGCGATCGGGTATCGCGCGAACGCGCCCATCAGGATGCTACCGACGGCGGCGGCAATGCAGGTGGCTTGCAGAACGCCGTTGAAGGGAATGCCGGCGTCGCGGAGGATCGACGGATTGACGAAGATGATGTACGCCATCGTCAGGAACGTGGTCGATCCGGCGAGGAGTTCGCGCTTCCAGGTGGTGCCGAGGCGGTCGAGGTCGAAATAACGGGCTAACGCGTCGATTAGGGCTGCCACTCTTCGAGCCTCCACGCCATCTCCCAGAACATGAACTCGTAGCGCGCGGA
>JBDTTK010000041.1:0-12844 GCA_039930685.1 Bryobacteraceae bacterium
CCACTAAAGAAGCCCTTCTCGCGTCGATGACCGGGCTTGCCCGGCCGATCCGCAAGTCTCTTGGAGACACTCCCGTGTCCAACAAACTGGAGAACCCCGAGACATTCACAGCGGGCTCGCTCGACGCCGCCCATAGCTACTCCCGGGGCCAGGAAGCGCAGTTGTCCGGGAAGTACGATGACGCGATCAAATACTACAGCGCGGCGATTGCAGCCGATCCGAACTTTGGACGTGCCTACTCCGGCCTGGGCGTCGTGTATCGGAATCTCGGTCAGCGCGAAGAGGCCGAGAAGTATCTGAAACTCGCTCTTTCCAAGATTGGGCAGATGGGCGAACGCGAGCGGTATCGGACCCGCGGCGCCTATTACGTCCTGGGCGGCAAGTTTACGAAGGCGCAGGAAGAATACGCGGCGCTCGTCAAGCAGTTCCCGTCGGACTCTGCGGGCCACGCAAACCTAGCCATCGCTTACCTCTACCTCCGCAACTTGCCGCAGGCTCTCGAAGAAGGCAAGAAAGCCGTCGAGATCTACCCGAAGAACGTCGGCCAGAACCTCAACGTCGCGCTCTATTCCCTCTACGGTGGAGATTTTGAAGGCGCCATCCGGCAGGCGACGGAGACTCTCGCGTTGAATCCCAAATTCGATCGGGCCGTCTTGGTGCAGAGTCTGGCTGAGATGGCGCTGGGCAAGATCGACAAGGCGCAGGCCTCCTACGAAAACATGGCCAGCCTTAGCCCCCGAGGCGCAGCGGCCGCGAACCTTGGGCTGGCGGATGCGCTCCTCTATGGAGGACGAACGACTGACGCGATTGAGCTGCTCCGCAAGGGAATCGCGGCCGACACCGAGAATAAGAACCGCAACGGCGCCATTAAGAAGAACCTGGCGCTCGCGTCCGCCTATCTCATCAAAGGCAACAAGGCCAGCGCAATCACGGCCTGCGATCAGGCGGTCGCGCTCGGAGGCGATGAGAACCATCAACTCGCCGCCGCGATGCTATATCTAGAAGCAGGCCAGCCGGCGAAGGCCCGGGCCTTGAAAGCCGCCCTCGGACAGCGTCTCGAAACGATTCCGCAGGCGTACGCCAAGCTGATCGAGGCCGAGGACCTCGCCCGCGGCGGGAAGCCCGCGGAAGCGATCCAAATCTTCCAGGAAGCCCGCCAGATGGTCGACACCTGGATCGGGCATTTTCTGCTGGGCCGGACCTACCTTGACGCCAAGGCGTTTGCCGAGGCCGATTCGGAATTCGACACCTGTTGGAAACGGCGTGGCGAGGCGACGGATCTGTACTTCGATTACGGGCCCACAACCCGCTACCTGCCGATCGTCCTCTATTACCAGGGCCGTTCGCGTGAAGGCTTGGGCAGCCCTGCTGCCGCCGAGTCCTACAAGGCCTTCCTCGATGCCCGCGCGAAGAGCGAGCCGGACGCGCAAGTGCGTGACGCCAGGAAGCGCTCTGCGGTTCGGTGACGTCGCGCTTATTGGCGCGAAAAAAGAAGCCCGCCACTAAACCTAGTACCCTGCCTGAAGCTTGTTGCCCGACCGTTGGAGCGAACCGGATCCTCGACGCGCGCGGATAATCGCTCCACGATCGTTGCGGCCGACCTCGTGGGGCTGGCTAAGAGAGACGGCGGCGGTCAATCGGCATCCCGCCTGGTAGGCTGTCTTCGGGCGATCGAGCCGCTCCGTGGTTCGCCGTGCGATCGCGCGCCCTTGACAGCACCGAACCGCGCCCGCAAGAGGATCGGTCTACAGCTCCGGACGTCGGTCCGGCGATCTCACACGGCCTCGTTAGGGAGCGGATTTAGCTGAAGAAATCCCGCTTACGGGATGGAGGAGAAGATCTCCACCGAGTTCAACGCGCCGCCACTGGCGCCCGTTCCACCCGTCACCAACACCCGGCCGTCGCTCAGTACTGTCGCCGTGTGATTTGCACGGGCCGCGCCCATTGCCGGCCCTGCCGTGAAGATCGAGCTACGAATCTCGGTGTTTGCGAGAACGGTCGCGCCCGATTGGCCGCCGGTAACCAGGATCCGCCCACCTGAGATCGGGGCGGCTGCCATCGAGGAGCGACCAATTGACATCGTGCCAGCGCCTGAAACCGCGCCGGTCGCAATTGTGTATCGCTCCGCGGAATTGAGATCCGACGTTCCGTCAGTGCCGCCGACGAACACTACATCGCCGCCGGACAGAACCGCCGTAAATGAGTAGCGAGCCGTCGCCAGCGAACCCGCGTTTGAGAACGCGTTCGTCGCCGGATCGTAAATCTCCAGGCCGGCGACCGCGCGATAGTTCTTGCCCTGATTGTAACGGCCACCCGCAATCAGCACCTTCCCGTTCGGGAGGAGCGTGGCTGTATGCCGTTCCCGGTCCTGGGTCAGATTCGGCCCGGAAGTAAACGAACCCGCCGCCGGATCGTAGATCACCGTGGAACTGAAGGTCTTGCCGCTATTGTCCGAACCGCCCACGATCAGCACCGTGCCGTTCAGGAGCGTTGTCGATGTGTGATACGAACGGTTCGAAGAAAGTCCGCCGCCCGGCGAGAAGCTTTGTGTCGGCGGATTGTAGATCTCCGAGCTTCCGTTACCGCCTCCCGTAATCAGCACACGGCCGTCCGCCAGCAAGGACGCCGCATGCCCCGCCGACTTGCTCGGCATGTTGCCGACCCCCAGGAACGTTCCGGTCGCGGATTCCCAGATCTCCGCCGTCGCGGTTGGCGATCCGCTCGCGTCCAGGCCGCCGGTTACCAGTACCTTGCCGTCCGTCAGCAACGTCGCGGTCTGCAGCGTGCGAGGCTGCGTCATGGCGCCCGTCGGCGAGAAGAGCGCTTGCCGGATCAACAGCGTACCCGTTGCCGATCCCGCAAAATTCGGATTGGTTACCGTCGCCACAACGGCATAGCTTCCTGCCGCCGAAGGCGCGGTTGCCGAACCGCCATACGTCACGGAGTAGGTCAAACCTGCCGGGGCGGTTGTGACGGTCGCCGATTTCGGAGTCCCGTCAAAATTCTGATCCAGATTGCCGAGTGTTACCACGGCCGCGGTCTGCGAAATGACTAGCGTTCCGGAGACCGCGCCGGCGTAGTTGAGATTGGTCAATGTCGCCGAAACCGGATAGCTGCCCACGTCCGTGTGCGCTCCGGTGTAAGAGATGGCCACCGTCGTCAATCCCGGTGGCGTCGTGGTGACCGTTACCGCCTTCGCGGTTCCGTCATACACCTGGGCCAAGCCACCAAAAGTCAGCACCGCGGTCGCCTGCGAGACCACAAGCGTACCGGACGCGCTCCCCGTGTAGTTGGCGCTGGTAACCGCCGCGGTCACCGTGTAGCTGCCGGCGTTCGTCGGGGCGGTCGCTGATCCGCCGTACAGAATCGAGACGCCGAGGCCCGACGGTGTCGTGGTCGCCGTCACAACTCTCGGCGCTCCGGTGTAAGTCTGACTCAGGCCCAGCAACGTGATCGTTGACGCCGCCTGTGCAATGGTGAACGGCCGGATGACACTGGTCGCCGCATTGTAATTCGTGTCCCCCGGCTGGCTGGCGGTAATCGAGCAGCTACCAGCCGCGGTGATGGACACCAGGCTTCCGGCCACACTGCAAGAACCGATCGCAGTCAGACTGACCGGAAGGCCGGACGTTGCGGTTGCCGTCACCGAAAACGCCGAATCTCCAAATGTCTTGTTTGGAATGGAATCGAAGTTAATCGTCTGGTTTCCCTTGTTGACCGTGATGGTGTTCGTGACGGTTACCGTTGCATAAACGGTGCTGCCCGCCTGCATGGCAATGACGGTGCACAATCCCGCGCTAACGGTGGTGAGCGTATTGCCTGTCACCTGGCAGCTACCTGACGCGGAGAACGTCACGGGGCCGCCTGGCGAAGTCGCGTCGAGAATCAGCGTCTCGCCCACATTCAACGTCAACGGAAGAGGCGTCGGGAATGTAATCGTCTGCGGCGCCGGATTGATCACCAGCGCGAGTTGCTGCACGTCGGATTGCTGAGGATTGCTGCCGGAGTCGGCGACGCGAACCGTCAAAAGGAATGTGCCGGACACGGGCGGCGTGCCGGTAAGGGCGCCGGTCGCACTCACGGCCAGCCACGCGGGCAGCACGCATTGCCCTGCGTTGGGGCACCACGTCACCGCTCCTGCCCCGCCGAACGACTGCAGTTGGATGCTGTACGGCGTCAGCGCCGTCCCGGCCGAGAGCGAAAGCGTCTTGATGATCAGCGGAATCGGCGTGATCGTGCCACGCGCGCCGACGGCGATGAACTTGATCGCGTTCTGGCCGAACGCATTGGCCTCGGCTTGGGACGGACCAAGGATGCGCATCGTGATCTGCGCCTTCTCGCCGGCGAGCAGAGGTAGCGTCGCGTTGTTATCGTCGCCCGCATTGGGAGTCTGCACCAGGAACTGGCCGAGTAAGGGATCGGCCGGGTCCGCAATCTTTGGATCCGGGATGTTCGCGTTTTGGACGTTCTGCTCCAGGAACGCGATCTTGCACTGGCCCGTCGGCCGCGCCAGGTATTTAGCCGACATCTGCGCGCTGGGAGATGGAGCCACCTTGCGCATGACCAGTTCCAGCTTGTAGCCGTCCGGAACCCTCTGATCCTTGAGGAGCGTCTTGATGTTCAATGTCGTGTCGACCGTGCCGCGGTTGCTGACCGTAAAGGTTGTGTCCGCCATTCCGCCGTTCGTCAGCTCGACGTTCTGAATCGTATTGTTGGTCAGTTCCACATTCGTGAGCTCGACGTTGGTCAGCTCCACGTTGGTCAACTCGACGTTCGTGAGCTCGACGTTGGTCAGTTCTACGTTCGTGAGTTCGACGTTCGTGAGCTCGACATTGGTCAGTTCCACGTTGGTGAGTTCGACGTTCGTGAGCTCGACATTGGTGAGCTCGACGTTCGTCAACTCGACGTTGGTCAATTCGACATTCTTTACCGCCGCATCGGTCAGGTCGTTGTTTGAAATGTCACCGGCTGGATTCGGCAGGAACGAGCCGGTGGCGCCGGGGTCCGGGTTGAGCACCAGCGACTTGAGGAGACTGCCCGCAGCATCGGAGATCGTTACAGTGATGCTGGCCCTGAGCGAGGTCGAAGTGACCCAGACCACACGAGCTGCCGAAGAGCGCGGCGGAACAGTGATCGTCAATTGAGTGAGCGTATTGTTCTGATTTATCGTGTTCTGATCGAACGAGGCGTATCCGCCAACCGGTTGGTTGCCGATGTTCAGTTTAAACGTCTGGTTCGTGGTTAGAAGGTTCTGCACACCAACGACGAAGCCTCGGGCGACCGTTGCGCTGAGATCCTTGGAGTTGACCTGCACGTATCCCGCGACACCCTCGCCAACTTTCGCGGTGTAGATGTTTTGATTCTTCGAACCGTCCAATCCGGGGACGCAGTTCGGGTTCGGGGCCGTGGTTACGGAGCCGTCCGCGTTGAGGACAAAAATGGCGCTCGGCGTATTCTGCCACGCAGCGGTCTGTTTGAGCGGCGGAACGACATCGCGATTGTCCGTCCAGGTGAGATGAAAAACGGGCTTTTCCGGACCGGTAGTATTGAACTTGTAAGGCTGCGCGGCATTTCCGCTCGGGACGATCGACTGCGCCGCCACGTCGAGATAGTCGCCGAGGAACGACCGTGAATTATTCACGAAGATCGGCACGTTCGGCACATTGAACCGCAGCTGCCGGATCTGCTTGCTGCCCTTGGGAAGCGCGGCCACATTGCCATACAGAAACTGCGAAACCCGGCTGGACTGGAACGCGGGTTGATCGGAGGGGTCCGCCATGGCGGAGAAAGTGTCGATGGTATGCCTCCGCGTGAGGCCGACGTCTGTGAGGTACGGCGTAAACACGGTATTGACGCCGCCGGTAGCCAGCGCGCCCACCGCCTGCCGGCGTTCGACGAACTGCGATATCGATGTGCAGGTCGTATTGGCCGGGCACTCCAGGATGCCGACCGTATAGTCGTAGCGTTGATCGAACCACGCAGCCATCAGCTTTCCGCCGGCGAACGTAACGGTGGGTTGAAACTGGTGTCCTCGTCCGGGGTTCGCCGGATTGATCGGGTCGGTCGCCCAATCGTCGAGGTAAGTGGGCGTCGTCCAGCTATTGCCGCCGTTCCTGGAAGTCGACATGGCGATACGAGCATCGCCGTTCGCTTTTCGCTGCGACCAGACTGCGTGCACACGGCTATTGCCGCTCGCGTCCACAGATACGGCCGCCGAAGGAAGCGCATTGGTGCGGAAGGAATAAGCGCTCGTCCCCTGGTCGAAAGCCTGGAATTTTGCGACGAGCGATGGATTGCTGAATTTCGATCCGCCATTGGTGGATTTCGAAACGTAGATAGCATCGGGCGAACCCGTGGACGCATCCCCAAATCGCCGCCAAATCACGTAAATTGCCCCTGACACGGGGTCAATCGTGACGGTTGAGCCGGAGTTCGTGTCCACCGAGTTGCTAACCTTCGTCGCCTTGTCGAACGTTTGCCCGCAGTCGTGCGATGTCGCGACGAGAATCTGAGGATGCGGATTGCTACTGCTATTACCGACAAAGTTGCTGTACGAGACGTACACATTGAACGCGGGGACCGGCGCCGCGTAGCCCGGTAACCTACAGGTGGCTGACCCGTTCCACGACCGGCCCCCCACGTCCGCGATCACCCAGGGCTTGTCCTTAAACTGCCCGCTCGTGCCAGTGTCGATCACATTGACGACGTCCTCTGCGATCGGGTCGTCGCCAATGTTCACATTATTGTTGCGGTCGATGAAACGCTGGACGCCCACCAGGCCATTCGTACTAGTCCCACGATTGGCGGCGATAAATGATAGGAAGAACGTCCCGTACGGCCCTGGCCGCACTGTGGGATCGGCGGCGAACTGCCTGCCCTTGATCGCGCTAGACAGCGGACTGTTGCACTGCGGGACGTTTAGCGGGCAGCCGGACATCGCCCGGCTCTTCCAGGACGCGCCTCCGTCGGCGGACGTAAACATGAACACCCATGCGTCGCCCGCGCCTGTTTCGCCCGGGATATCCACGGCCTGCGAAAGATCGACAAGGCGGTAGTCGTTCGCCCCGGCCAGCAGATGCTGCGCGTTGAGCGAGGAAACCGCAATCGAAGGTTCATTCTGCTTGGTCAAAAACGGATCGCCCGCGGGCCACTTCGTGCCCGAGACCATGTTGATGTTCGGACCGACTGTCGGCCGCTGAGCCCACACGAGCGAAGAGGTTAAACCCATTAGCGTCAAGTAGAAGCAGGTCAGCACCGAGTGTCGGACGGAGAACATAAGCGTATCCTTCAGAAGTTTGTTTCGATCGTTACTACTTCTAGTAGTTGCCTCGTAAGGGTAGCATAAGGAGCCTTAAAGTTCGGTACGAGTCCGGCTTGATTTAACCGTTCCACCCCGGCATTGTACCGGAGCGCCATTCGTTTTGGGGATGTCGTCGCCGAACCCTCCCTGGGTTGAACTGCATTCGGTCATATGCCTAGGAGGTGTCGAGTCGTATGCCATCGATCAGCCGGATGGCGGAAAATCTGGTGAGCCATTTTGAAGACCCAGCCAGTCAAACATCAGTCAACGATCACCCCTCGGTCTTGTGAATGTCTTGATGGCCCGGGGGGGCGCAGCTTCCAAGATTCCAAGTAACCTTCGAGGCAGCCGAATCGCAGCGCCGCGCTGGTTTGAGCCTACGGTGATGCGCTATCGGCATTTGTTTGGTGCAATATGGCCCCGCGGGCGAGCGCGCGGCCATGGTCCTGCAGCGTTCTCCAACTGCTTGACTCGAGTTTTCAGGCTCATACGGCGCCTCGGCTTTCTCTACGCGCCGAGACCGTCACCGCCTCTTCCAAATCCCTGACGCGTACCTCAAGATCCTCGATCTCAATCGCCTTCAGACCGAGATCTAAGATTGCGCGGGCCGCGGTGACTCGGGCGGAACTGCTGCCAGTCGCATCCTTGGCGATCTGAAGCAGCGTCAGCCGGCCACCCGTCGCTTCAATCTCGCCAGGATCGGCATTGGCAAAACAGACACGGCAGCATCAAGGTTCTGGGGATGCTTCGCTGTCAACACGAGTTGAACGTGTGACGAAATGAGGAAGCGGCCATTCGGCACGACTCGCAGTGGCCTTTCGCACACTCAGCCGTGCAGGAGTATGATATTCAACCGGGAGCATCATGCTGAATGAAAACCAAGTAATCGACGCAGTGTGTGAGCACCTTCAGCAGAATGGACTCCTGATTCGCCAGAGGCTCACGACCAGCGAAAGAGGCGTCGATATCATTGCTGAGAACCCGAAAACAAAGGCAATGGTCTGAGATCAACTGTAACCTGACCGATGTGTTCGAGCAATTTCTTGAAGCTCGTCAGCGTTTGAGCGACCCCAAACCGCTCCGTGCCAAGACAGTTCGATCTTATCGGCAGGCGCTTGGTGAGTTTCGCTTTGCGCTGCTGACCGCCACGCATGAGGAAACCTTGGGCGACACGGTTCGAGCTTTGATGGACGAGCGATTAGAATCCGGCAAGATCAACGAATCAGGGATGAACGTTTACATCCGAGGGTTGAACTCGTTCTTCTCGTGGTGCCACGAACTTGGATTCCTCCAGAGCAACGTCAAGATCAAACTGCTGTCTGTTGAGCGCCGCCAGCGGCCACGGACCTTCGGCTCACGGGGGATTCAAAGTTGGCAGCAATTTAGAGAAGCGACGTTTTCGGAACTGCGGGTGAAGTACATGGGTTTGGTTGTGCTCGATACCGGCGTCAGAGCCGAGGAATGCCTTGCGCTCCGTGAATCTGATATTGATTGGACTGGCAGTCGTCTCTGGATTCGTCAAGGCAAAGGTGGTGCGAATCGTGAAGTTCCGCTTTCCGCAGAAGGCAAGATTGCCCTCAGACGTTACCTCGCCAGGACAAGCCATCTCCGCAGTAAAGGCGACCAACAGTCCTCGCTTATATTCTGTGTCGAAAAGGGCGGTCCGCTCAATTACCGAAACTCCCTTCGTGACCTCAAGAAAGTTGCTGACCGCTTAGGGATGCGGTGGGTTGGATGGCATTCCTTCAGGAGAACCTTCGCCACGCAATACATCCGAAACGGAGGACTTCTGACAGACCTTCGACAGATTCTCGGACACAAGGATCTTCGCACGACAATCATATACTTGGGAAGCGAGATTGACGAAATCGTTGCAATGCACGACAACCACTCTCCGATATCGGCCACCCGGAAGCGTAGCAAGAAGAGGTAATCTCAACAAACGATCAACTGACCGTGTTAACGTGCGGCTTTCGCCAGCGGGGAGAGTGTATGTGGGCCATAACGAAGTCCGATGCTTGGGCGTGGACGTAAAGCATCGTGGTAGTAATCGCTGAATGGCTCATGATCCGCTGAAGATCGGCAACGTTTACCGCCGATGCGAATAAAAACGATCCGAAGCAGTGACGTAATAGGTGCCAGTGCAGGTCGAGCTTGAGTTTGCGTCCCATGTGCTTCAAGTCCCGGTCGGCGTTGCGTTGCGTCAAGGAAGTGCCATTGACGGTCGTGAACACGAAGCGCCGTGCAGGGTCACCATTCTGACTGATGTATCGGTAGAGCACCTTTCTTCCGACTCCTGAGACTGGCACCTTCCTCTGCTTGTCTCCCTTTCCTTTTTCACGTTCACCAAAAAATTGTCCAAGTCCACATCGGCCACCGCAAGCTGTAAGCACTCGTTCAGTCGAAGCCCGGTATCGAGTATCAGCATCGCCATCGCATGGACCCGGCGTTCGTTGCGCCATTTCGGTTTGAACTGAACGATGCGCTGAACCTGCGTTTCGTTCAGCGTCGGAATCACCTTTGTAGCCGTCTTCAAGATCGGAACGCTCTTCACTGGCGGCTTGAAATGTTCTTCAAGACTGCCCCATCGCAGAAAGGCGTTTATCGCACGTAGATACACGTTGATGCTTGACGGTCGGAGCTTTCCGGCGCTCATCAGTTGCACTACGCCCGTCTTCACCGCCGCCCGGACATCTTCAGTTGTTTTCACCGAAACAAGCACGGACTCGAACGCATTCTACGCTTGTCCGTAGGAGCGAAGGGTCATCGGAGAGCAGTTCCTTAGGAAGCGTCGTTCTTGGAGGAAGGTTTGGTAAAGAGCTTTCAGCACGGAGGATTTCGCTATCAGCGGCTCTACGAGCTTCAGCTTGGATTTTTAAGCGATTGGAAACAAAAGATATGGAGCCACCCGCCGGGATCGAACCGGCGACCTGCTGATTACGAATCAGCCGCTCTACCAACTGAGCTAGGGTGGCCCGCTCCCTCGTATTGTACCGTAGGGAGTGTCGATTGGCATCCTTGCGGTAATCTGGACGGTCCGCACCGCGATGGCGTATTACGCGGTCGCCGTCGCGGCTTGGCTTCTACGGCGCGAGGAATTGGCCCGGTGGGCGTGGACCGCAGGCGCAATCTTCTTCGTCGCTCACGTTGCAGCCGCGTTTGCGTTCGTCCACAGCTGGAGTCACGAAGCGGCGTACGCCGAGACTGCCCGGCAGACACTCGCGATGACCGGATTCGCCTCCGGAGCCGGGCTCTGGTTGAATTACGTCTTTACGACAGTGTGGGTCGCGGATGTAGTTTGGCTGTGGGCCGCGCCCCAGCGCTACCGCGAGCGGCCGAGATGGCAGTCCGCGGTGCTGCACGGATTCATGCTATTCATGGCAATCAACGGAACCATCGTATTCGCGCACGGAGTGATGCGGTCCGCATCGATCGCTACATTAGGCGGATTGCTGCTGATCGCGATCTTTCGCCTTCGCGGACGCTGACTGCGGACTGCGGACTGCGCCAACGTCAGGTTACGCGACTCCAGCCGACTGACGGGCGGCGGGCAAGAGGTAGATCTTCGCGCCGAGTTCTTCAATCGCCTCTTCGGCAACATCGACGCCCTTAACCGTGATCTGGTAGCGAGCGTTGTCGGCGCGCTGGACGAGATGGTTCTCTTTCAAATACCAGAGGCTGAATTCGAGATGTTCCTTGGGGATTCCCAGCAGGACCTCCATTTCGCGCAATCCCACGGAGGCGGATTCCGGCTCTGCCATGCGCTTCCGGTACAGCATCGAGAGGATACCCTGGCGCTTCCGGCGCTCTCCATCTTTGCCGACGGCCGTTTCCGGCTGATCGAAAACCTTCCACTGGAGCTGGACCGCTTCGCGATGGCGGACGTCGTAGGCAGCGCGGCGGGCCGGGTCGCTGAGTAACTGATAGGCGTCCATGGCCTGGGCAAATAGCTCGCTATTGCCGGATTCTGGGTTGTCCGGATGGTACCGCTGCGCCAGTACGCGAAAGACACGATGAATCGTTTCGAGATCTGCATTGGGGCTTAACTGTAGTATTTCGTAGTGGTCAACGAAGCTTGTGTCTTTCATGCTTGCAAGATTGCCCGATCGCGCAGAGAAATTCATGATGCGTTGGGACTGTTCTTTGGCGGGACGCCGGGACTAGCCGCCATAGTACCGGACGCCTATTGCCCAAAAGCAGTTCGATGAATCAACAGCTTACAATGGCAACATGGCTTTCGTGAAGGTCGCTTCGCTTTCCAAGTTACCGCCCGGTAGCGTGACGGAGTTCGTGCTTGGCGAGGATAGTTACGCAATCTGCAACGCGCACGGCGAGATTGCGGCGCTCAATGGAATCTGCCCACACGCCGGCGGTCCGCTGGGTCAGGGCGCCCTGAATGGCGACAATCTGGTCTGCCCCTGGCATGCATGGGAATACAACTGCCACACCGGCGTGAACGATTACGACGACACCGTTATTGTTGAAACTTACCAAGTAAAGATTGAAGGCGATGACATCCTCGCCGACCTTCCCGAAAGCATCTAAGCCTTGCCCGAGTTGCCTGAAGTCGAGACGGTGGTCCGCACCCTGGCGCCTGCGCTCATCGGACGCCGGATTGAGAGCGCCCGATTCACTTCGCGGTTCGTCACGCCGGGGAACCGCGACAAGCTGGCGGGTCTTGTCTCGTCACGGACCGTTCGCGCAATCCGGCGGCACGGCAAGTTCATCCTGATCGAACTTGCATCGGACGCCGGCACGAGCGGTACGCTGAGCATCCACCTCGGGATGACGGGCAAGTTACTTGTCAATGGAACGATTGGCGTTCACACACATGGCGTTTTCCAGCTTGATCGCGGCGAACTCCACTACGAGGACATCCGGCAGTTCGGGCGCATCGAATGGGATCCGGCGAGGGTCGGGAAGCTGGGTCCGGATGCGCTGGGACTCGGGCTCGAGGTGTTTTGCGGTCTGCTGCGGAAGCGCAAGTCGCAAATCAAACCGCTGCTTCTCAATCAGACCTTTGTCGCCGGCCTGGGCAATATCTACGTCGACGAGGCGCTGTTCCGCGCGGGCATTCATCCATTGGCAATCGCGTCACGCGTGCGTGCCCCGCGAGCAGCCGGACTACACGAAGCGATCCAGGACCTGTTGCGGCTCGCAATTGCGCACGGCGGTTCGTCCATTTCCGACTACGTCGACGCGGAAGGGCGCAAAGGCGGCTTCCAGAACCTGCATCAGGTGTATGGCCGCGAAGGACAGCCATGCGTGCAATGCGGATCCCCGATCCGCCGGATCGTCGTCGGCCAGCGGGGCACACACTTCTGCGCGAAGTGCCAGCGCCGATAGGCGCGGCTACGATCGTGGACGGCGCGGCGGACCGCCACCCTGCAGTGGACGCCCACGCGGCGGGCCGGATCGCTTTGGCGGGGATAAACTTGAGCGGTACCTTTCGAATCAGTTGCCGTTGCGCAAACACCGGCACGGACCTGACCTTGCGTGCCGACTCCGCGCGTTGTTTTTGCTGCACGACGAATCGCTCAATGT
>JBDTTK010000042.1:0-12755 GCA_039930685.1 Bryobacteraceae bacterium
GGCCTCGACCCGAAGCAGATCATTGAAACGCGTGAACTGATCCAGAGCCTGGCGGGCGATCACACCATCATCCTCAGTACCCACATCCTTCCGGAAGTCGAAGCAATCTGCGAGAAGGTCATCATCATCGCCCGCGGCAAACTGGTTGCGACGGACACGGTCGAAAACCTGACGGCGCGCCTGCGCGGCGTCGAGACGGTGGCGGTGGAAGTCGGCGCACATCCGCCTGCCGAGGAATTGGAATTCGCCGCTGCCCAGCAGAAGTTGGAGCAGGTCGCCGGCGTCAGCCGGGTGGTTCACAAGGAATCGAAAAACGGCAGGCATTACTTTGAAGTCGAAAGCCTGCAGGGCCGCAACATTCGGGGCGACGTCGCGCGCGCGGTCGTCGAAGCGGGCTGGGATTTGAACGAGCTGCAAACGGCGGCTCTGAGTCTGGAAGAGATCTTCCTGCAGTTGACGACGCCGGAGCAGGGAGAAGCGCAATGAACAACACCTGGGTCATTTGTAAAAAAGAACTGAATTCCTACTTCCGCTCGCCGATCGCCTACGGCCTGATGGCCTTCTTCGCCTTGATCGCCGGGTGGTTCTTTTACGTCGCCGTCTCCATCTTCGTCCAACGCGGCATGGAGAGCCAGATGATGGGCCGGTCGATGCCGATGGACGTCAACGAATGGGTGATCCGGCCGGTGCTCTCGAATCTGAGCGTCGTCGGGCTGTTCATGATTCCGATGGTGACCATGAGGCTGTTCGCCGAAGAAAAGCGGTCCGGAACCTACGAGCTGCTCGCGACATCGCCCATCCGCGATTACGAGATCATCTGGGGCAAGTGGCTGGCGGCTCTCATTCTATGGGGTGCGCTGCTCGCCGTATCGTTGATCAACATCGGCGTCCTCTTTATGTTCGGCAAGCCGGACTGGAAGCCGCTTCTGGTCGGCTACCTCGGACTACTGCTGCAGGGCGGCTGCCTCTTGGCGATCGGTACGTTCATCTCCACGACGACGCGCAATCAGATTGTGGCGGGCACCGCGACGTTCGCGATTTGCCTGCTGCTGTGGATTCTCGAATGGGTGAGCGCGTACGAAACGGCAGCCTGGGCGAAGGTAGTTTCCTACATGAGCGTCCTCACGCATTTCGAGGCGTTTTCAAAAGGCGTGATCGACACAAAGGACCTGATCTTCTACGCCTCGATGATCTTTCTGGGGTTGTTTCTGACCAAGCGGGCGCTTGAGAGCGTGCGGTGGAGGGCTTAGTTCGGGTCATTTCCTGAAGATGAGCCCGGAGGAGCACACACAATGAACACCGCATGGATGAAGACAAAGCAAACCAAGTACACGGCATACGTTACCGTGTACATCCTGATCGTGCTGGGCGTGCTGGGAATGATCAATTTCCTGGCGCAGCGGTACAACAAGAGTTTCGATTCGACGACGAACAAGCGCTTCAGCCTGTCCGACCAAACCAACAAGGTGGTCGGCGGCCTGAAGCAGGACGTCAAGATCAGCTACTTCGATAAGCCGGCACAATTCCAGCCGGCTCGCGATATCCTCGACCGCTACCAGAACCTTTCGCCAAAGCTGAGCGTCGACTACATCGACCCGGATAAGAAGCCGCAGTTGGCGAAGGCCGCGGGCGTCGCGAGCTATGGGCAGATCTTTATCGAAGCCGCCGGGCGCAAGCAGGAAGCCAAATCGCTCACCGAAGAAGAGTTGACGAGCGCGATCATCCGGACACTCAAGGGCGGCGAGCGGCGCGTGTGCGCTGTGACGGGGTCCGGCGAGCACGGCTTCGACGACACCGGGCGCAGCGGATACTCAGGATTCAAAGAGCTCATCGAGAAGAACAACTACAAGACCCAAACCGTTAACCTACTGAGCGGCGATATTCCGAAAGAATGCACGGTGGTGCTGGTGGGCGGTCCGAAGCGCGACTACATTCCGCTCGTGGTCGACAAGCTGAAGGCATTTGTCGAAGGCGGCGGGCGCGTGCTCTTCCTGATTGATCCGCCCTTGAAAATGGGGCAGGAGATCGACGAAAACGACGCGCTTGTTGCTCAACTGGCGGCGTGGGGCGTGACCGCGAACAAAGATCTGGCGCTCGATACCAGTGGCATGGGTCAACTGGTTGGCTTGAGCGAAGTGGTCCCGTTGGTAGTGACCTATGAGCCACATCCGATTGTTCGCGACATGAAGGATTCGGCCACTGCGTTTCCGGTGGTCCGGTCGCTCGACGTGAAGAATACCGACAAGACCACGGTCGAGAAGCTGTTCTCGACTTCGGAGAACGCGTTCGCGACGACCGACCTGAAGGCGTCGGAAGTGAAGCGGTCCGACAAGGATAAGAAGGGTCCGCTGAATTTGGGCGCGGCCGGCGTGTACAAGACCGGTAAGGAAGGCAAGGAAGGCCGCTTCGTGGTGGTGGGTTCCTCCGGCTTTGTCGCGAACAACATTCTGCGGTTCAACGGGAACCGCGATCTTGCGATGAACATGTTGAACTGGCTCTCGTCGGATGAAGATCTGATCTCGATTCGTCCGAAGGAGCCGGAAGACCGGCGTATTACGATGACCGTCCGCCAGAAGAACCTCCTGTTCTACTTCAGCGTGATCATGCTGCCGCTACTCGCGGTGGCGGCTGGACTGGGCGTCTGGTGGAAGCGGAGGTAGCCGATGGGCGGTCGTAATTTGCTCGTCGCCGCATTCCTGCTCGCGGGATTGGGCGCAGGCGTCTGGTGGTCGAACAAGACGACGAAGGCCGAGGAAGCGAAACCCGCGAAGGATTCAAAAGACAGCCCCAAGATCTTCGCCATCGCTCCGTACGACCTCAAGAAGGTGGAGATTGTCCACAAGGATGGCGACAAAGTAGTTCTCAACCGGCTGGATGAAGCGAAGTGGCAACTGACCGAGCCGGAGAAGTTGGGGGCAGACCCGGATTCCATCCAGGCATTGCTCGCGCCGTTCGGCGAGCTGAAGAGCGATCGTTTGGTGGAAGAGAAACCAACCGATCTCGCGCCGTTCGGGCTGACCACTCCTTCGTTGCGGGTCGCGTTGACCAAGACCGACGGAAAGCCGTGGGCCATCAATTTCGGCGACGACACGCCCGCAGGTTCGGGAGTGTTCGCGAAAGTGGATGGCGACCCGCGCGTGTTTGTGGTGAACAGCTCCGTGCGGTCGTCGCTCGACAAGAGCTGGAAAGACCTGCGCGATAAACGCCTGTTGACGATCGATCCGGAGAAGGTAAGCCGCGTCGAACTGTCGGCCAAGAAGCAGAATGTCGAGTTCGGCCGGATCGGCGCGAATGAGTGGCAGATCGTGAAGCCCAAGCCCATGCGCGCCGACGGATGGCAGATCGAGGAGCTGGTCCGCAAGCTTCGCGAGGCGAAGATGGATACGACGGTTTCCGATGAAGACGCCAAAAAGGCGGCGACTGCGTTTGGCAGCGGAACACCGGTGGCGACTGCGAAGCTGACCGAGCCTTCGGGCGTCCAACAGATTGAAGTCCGCAAAGTCAAAGACGACTACTATGCGAAATCGAGCGTCGTGCCGGGAGTCTACAAGGTCGCCAAGGATCTTGGCGAAGGCCTCGATAAGACCGTCGATGATTTCCGCAACAAGAAGGTCTTCGATTTCGGCTTCTCCGATCCGACGAAGGTTGTCGTCAAGGACGGCGGCGCGGAAAAGATCTTCCAAAAGTCCGGCGAAGGCTGGATCAGCAGCGGGAAGCCGATGGATCCGCCGACTGTCCAGGCGCTGATCGACAAACTGCGCGAGCTGTCCGCCAAGAAGTTCACGGACGGCGGTACCGTTGCGCCCGGCTTCGAGGTGACGGTTGTCTCGAACGATAACAAGCGCACCGAGAAAGTCCTCATCGCCAAATCCGGCGACAAGTGCGTCGCCATGCGCGAAGGCGAACCGACGGTGTATGAGCTCGACCGCGGCGCGCTCGACGAGTTGAAGAAGGCAATCGGCGACATCAAACCACCGGCTGCCGCGCCCGCGAAGACGGATACGAAGAAGAAATAGCGTTCAGACTGGATCTAATGAACGCACTCGTCACCGATCTTTATCAACTCACGATGGCGGCGGGCTACTGGGAGGCCGGGAAGGCGCGCGAACACGCGACGTTCGAGCTGTTCGTACGCCGGCTGCCGAAGTACCGCAACTTCGTGCTGGCCGCGGGCCTGCAACAGGCCGTCGAATATCTGCTGGCGCTGCGCTTCACCTCGGACGAAATCGCGTACCTGCGGGGGCTGCCTCAGTTCCACAACGTGCATTCGAGCTTCTTCGATATGCTCGCCGAGTTCCGCTTCACGGGCGATGTCTTTGCGGTCCGGGAAGGCACTCCGCTGTTTGCGGGCGAGCCGTTCCTGACGATCCGCGCGCCCATCATTGAGGCGCAGCTTCCTGAGACCTATCTGCTCGCGACCATCGGATTTCAGTCGATGATCGCGACCAAAGCGGCGCGAGTCGTCAAGGCGGCGACCGGCCGCACAGTCGTCGAGTTCGGAACGAGGCGCGCGCATTCACCGGAGGCCGGCGTCCTGGCGGGACGCGCCGCGTACCTAGCCGGCTGCATCGGAACAAGCAATGTGGCGACCGGATACCGCTACGGCGTGCCGATCTTTGGAACGGCGGCGCATTCCTGGGTTCTATCGTTCGCAACCGAATATGAGGCGCACGCGCGTTTGCAGGCGCTGCTCGGAGACGCGACGGCGTATCTGATCGACACGTACGACACGCTGGAAGGCGCGCGTCAGGCAGCGTCGTTAGGACGCCCCATCTGGGGTGTGCGACTGGACAGCGGGAACTTCGTCGAACTCGCGCCCGCCGTCCGGAAGATTCTGGATGACGCCGGGTTGCAAGACGCGCAGATCATGGCGACGGGTGATCTCAACGAATACAAGATCCATGAACTGGTGGCGGCCGGCGTCCCGATCGACAGCTTCGGCGTCGGCACGGATCTGGCCACGTCGGCGGATTCGCCCAGCCTTGGCGTCATCTACAAGATGGTCGAACTCGAGGGGGAGTCCGGCCACCGTTTTACCGCAAAGTTCAGCGACGAGAAGACGACCTGGCCAGGGTCAAAGCAAGTGTTCCGCTACGCCGGGCGCGACCTGATCGGCCGGTCGTGCGAGTGCCCGGATTGCAAGGAAGGTTCGGAGCCGTGCGAGGCGCTGCTGCGCCCCGTGATTCTCGGAGGACAACTGATCGAGCCGCTGCCCACGCTCGACGAGTCGCGGGCGTATGCAGCGAAAGCGCTGGCGTCGTTACCAGCGCCCTGCTTAAGCCTGTTTGACCACGAAGATCCCTATCGCGTCGAATACAGCAAGGACCTGATGGCGCTGGCCGAGACAGTCCGGCGGGGGTTGGCGCGCGTGTCGGTGGGGCCGCGCACCTCGGAGTAGGCTGGTGGGTATGCGGACCGTATTCTTCGACGTCGATACACAAATGGACTTCCTCTATCCGGCGGGAGCGCTGTCGGTTCCAGGAGCGGCGTCCGTGGAACAGGCCGTCGGGACGCTGAACCGGTTCGCGGCATCAAGGGGATGGCCCGTGATCTCGACGGTGGATGCGCACGCGGAAAACGACATCGAGTTCCGCGAGTGGCCGGCGCATTGCGTCACCGGAACGCTCGGCCAGCGGAAGCCGTGCTCGACGTTGCTGGAAAAGCGCGTCGTCGTGCCGAACGCGCCGGGCGATCTGCACCTCGAAGGCGTCGGGCAGGTGCTGCTCGAGAAGCAGACGTTTAGTTGCTTTTCGAATGTCAGGTTGCCGGAATTGTTGCGGCACTTCGACGCGGAGCGGTACGTCGTCTACGGCGTCGTTACCGAGATCTGCGTGCAGTTCGCGGCGATGGGGTTGCTTGAGACTGGGCGGCGCGTGGAAGTAGTCACCGATGCGGTGAAGGCGCTGGATGCGGCGAAGCGCGATGCGTTCTATGCTGCGCTAGCGGCAAAAGGCGGAGTGTTGACGACGATGGGTGAACTGGGCGCGTAGCGTTCAACACCGGGGCGGTTCAGCCGGTACGGACCGGGCGAAGTCCCCTCCCTGAGGGTCGGGGTTCAATTTGAAAGAGACGGGCCTCGTTGAGAGGTTTTCTCGAGCGCGATCTTACGGTCGCGCCTCATCGCCGGAGCTATTGGGCGCTCGACAGGGATGCGCGCTGCGGTTCCGCGGAGGCGCCCAGGTAGTTGCCGTAGCCGACGATAACAGTGGATCCGACGAGGACGACCAGGCTGGCGAAGACGAGCCACTTGGTTCTGGCTCCGGAGCCGCGCCATTCGTGCAGCGCGATACCCCACAGCGTGCTGAAGATGATGATGCTCGCCATGTGGAGCGTCCAGCTTGAGAACTTGTACGCGCCCATCTGCGTTTCGCCCATGGTGTAGAAGAAGAACTGGAAGTACCACGTAGTTCCGGCAAGCGCGGCGAAGAAGTAGTTGCGGAGCATGGGAGCGGGCGGTTCCGAGGGCTTGTTCTTCGCGACGAAGTACTCGTGGCCGGTCTTGTTGCGGACATTGAGGATCAGGCACCAGATGAAGTTCGTCGTGAACCCGCCCAAGAGAACGACGACGAGGACGGGCAGGCCCTGCCACAGAGTGGCGGTTCCGTGGCGAAGCGTGATCTCTTTGATCGGATCGCCGGCGGCGAGTCCATAGGAGAAGCAGGCGCTCATCACGCCGGAGAAGACGGCGACGATCAGACCCTTGTTGAGGCTGAATTCCTTGATCACGGCGCGCTTGGCCTCTTCCGACATCTCGCGTTCTTTCGAGATTCCAGCGGCTCCTGCAATGCTGATTCCGAGCAGGCAAACCGCAATTCCGAGGAGGATGACGAGGCCGGAGGAGGTTCCGATGACCTTGGTCGCGAACTCGCCATTGAAGATCGGCGGCATCAGAGTGCCGAAGGCGGCGCAGAATCCGAGGACGACGGCCATACCCAGCGACATGCCGAGATACCGCATGGTGAGTCCAAAGGTGAGTCCGCCGAGCCCCCACAGGACACCGAAGGTGTAGGCCCAGGCGAGGCTGCTCGACGGCGCCTCGCGCAGGACGGGAAGCAGGTCGTTGGTCATCAATGAGCCGAGTGCCCACGGCACGATGATCCAACTGAAAAAGCCGCCGACGAGCCAATACGTTTCCCACGACCAGCGCTTGACGCCGCGGAACGGAACATAGAAGCTACCGGAGGCGAGTCCGCCGAGCCAGTGAAAGAGGACGCCCAGGGCGGGATTAGGAGTCATGCAGGTAGTGGAACGCGGCGCGCGCGGCCTTGGTCGATTCTACACGGAAGCGGCGGCGCGTGAATGACCTGGAGGTCCGTGCCGCTCTCGCTCTATTCGAGGAAGAAGACTTCCTTCATCATGGCGAAGCGTTCGCCGGGCACAAGCCCGGGAACCGGCTCGAAGAGGCGGCTCATGAACTCCTGCCAGCGGAGGTTGACGGAGTCGCGGTCAAGTTCGGACCAGGCCTTCTCGAAGTCGTCGACGCGGAGTACGAGCACGAGTTGCTGTCCGCGGCGGAAGATCGAGTAGTCGCTGATGCCGACCTCTTTGAGCTTGGCAAGCAGTTCCGGCCAGACGCGCGCGTGCTCGCGCTCGTATTCGTCGATGGCGTCTTCTTTGATGCGAAGTTGGAAGGCGTAGCGGGGCATGGACGGTCCTCCGGGGACCTCCACATCGTAGCGTCTCGCAAGTCGTTCAGGCGCGGGAGTAGGCGAGAACGCCACCGGTGTACACGGCGCGCGGATGCTCGACGCCGAAGAAGTAGCCGATCTCGCGCCAGTCCGCGCAGTCGTGGATGACGAAATCAGCGCGCTTGCCGGGTTCGAGGGAGCCGGTTTCGGGTCCGAGTCCGAGCGACCAAGCCGCGTTGATGGTGGCCGCGGAGATGGCTTCGGCGGGCGACATCCTGAGATGCGTCGAAGCAAGCGAAAGCACGATCGCCATGGAGGGTGTCGGAGACGAGCCGGGATTGAAGTCGGTGGCGAGGACGATGGCGAGTCCGGCGTCGATCATAGCGCGGGCGTCGGGATAGAGATTGGAGCCGAGGGCGTAGACGGACGCAGGCAGGAGAACGGGCTGTACGGCGGCGGACGCCAGCGCCGCGATTCCGGCGGCGTCGGCGCGCTCAAGGTGGTCGGCAGTGGCGGCGCCGAGTTCGGCGGCGAGCTGCGCGCCGCCCGAGAGCGAAAGCTGGTCGGCATGGAGGCGCAGTCCGTAGCCAAGGGACTTGGCGCGGGAAAGGATTGTTCGTGATTGGTCGATGGAGAAAATGCCGGGCTCGCAGAAGACGTCGCAATACGCGGCGAGGTGCCGGGCGGCGGGCAGCATTTCGTCCAGAACGAGGTCCACGTAATCGGCGGGTCGGCCGCGAAATTCATCCGGAATCTCATGAGCGCCGAGGAAGGTTGGCACGTAGCGGATGGGTCCGGTGTCGTTCAGGCGGCGGATTACACGGAGGAGCTTCAGCTCGTCATCGAGCGTGAGTCCGTATCCGGACTTGGCTTCGATGGTGGTGGTGCCGCCGCGCAGGAACCACTCTTCGTAACGCCGTGCCGCGGCCTGCAAGCTGTCTTCGGTCGCGTCCCGGGTCTTGCGGACGGTAGAGCGGATGCCGCCGCTAGCCGCGGCGATTTCCTGGTAGGTCGCGCCAGCGGCGCGCTTTTCAAATTCGTCGGCGCGGTTTCCGCCGAACACCGGATGTGTATGGGCATCCACGAAGCCGGGAAGGACCGCGCAACCCTTGGCGTCAATGACGTGCGTCTCCGCAGTGATGAGCGGCTCGATTTCAGCGCGTGTTCCGGTGCGAACAACGCGTCCGTTCTCGATCCACATAGCGCCGTTCTCGACGACGGCCAGGTAGCGCATTTCCTCGCGGATGCGTGGCCGGGGCGGTCCGGCGAGCGTGACGAGTTGGCTGCAGCCGACGACGACCGTCGGGTTCATGCGGGTTCGGCCTTGGAACGCATGAGCACGCCTGAGGCGAAAGACAGCAGGCAGGCTGCGGCGGCCAGAGAAGTCGCGCCGCCGATGTCCTGTTCCGGATCGATCTCGACGAGGTCCAGCATGCGCACTTTCGGATGGCGGCCGCATAGGTGCGCGGCTTGGCGGAGTTCCCAGGGGCTGAGTCCGCCAGGGCGAGAGCCGGGAGTGGCGGGTGCGAAGGCCCGATCGAGCACGTCGAGGTCGAGGTCCACATAGATGGCATCGACCCGAGACGCGAGGTGAGCGAGCGCGGAACTGACGGCGTTGGCGACTCCGGTTTCGCAGACCTCGCCCATTGGGATGACCTTGATCCTGGCTTCGCGGGCCACGGCGGCATACGCGGGCGAATTGGCGAAGGACTGAATTCCGACTTGGGCGATGTTCTCGCCGGGCAAGCCGTCGGCGAGCAGGGCGCGGACTGGGTTGCCGTTGGTGAGGCCGGCCGAGAGGTCGCGCAGATCGAGATGGGCGTCCAAAGTGAGCAATCCGGCGTGCGGCAGGGGAACGCCGAGGCCGTGGACTCCCGGCCGAGTGAGGCTGTTGTCACCGCCGAGCAACACGGCGGCATCCGATTGATGATTGAGCTTCTGTACCGCCGCGACGACGGGCTCGAACGCTTGGACGGGTTGCAGCGAGGCCACGTCGGCGTCTCCGTGGTCTTTGAGTAGTGCGTCCCGGATATCGACCTCATGCTCGAAGTCCCAAGTGCTAAAGCGCTGGAGTGCCGCCCGGATCGCGGCCGGGGCCAAGTCGCAGCGGCCGGGAGAAATCGAGCCGAGACGCAGCGGAACGCCGAGGACGCCGATGCGGAGTGACGCTGCGCCCGAGTGTTCGCCAGCAAGCCAGGCCGATGCGCGAGGCCAGTTGGGATCCAGATGCAGCGGAGTCAATTGCCGCCCTTCCGTTCACTCATCGGAATCCGGATGTCCTCGCGGGCGGCGAACTCACGGGCATCGTCATAGCCGGCATCCACGTGGCGGATGACGCCCATTCCAGGATCCGAGGTGAGGACGCGTTCGAGCCGACGGGCGGCATCGCCGGTGCCATCGGCGACGACGACCATTCCGGCGTGCTGGGAGTAGCCGATGCCGACTCCGCCGCCGTTGTGGATGGATACCCAGGTTGCGCCGGAGGCCGTATTGACGAGAGCGTTCAGGAGAGGCCAATCGGCTATGGCGTCGGAGCCGTCTTTCATGGCCTCGGTTTCGCGATAGGGGGAAGCGACGGAGCCGGCGTCGAGATGGTCGCGTCCGATGACGATGGGCGCTTTGACTTTGCCAGTCTTCACAAGATCGTTCATGGCGAGTCCGAAGGCGGCGCGTTCGCCGTAACCCAGCCAGCAGATGCGCGCGGGCAGCCCTTGAAACTGGATGCGCTCTCCGGCGAGTTTTATCCAGCGCGTCAGTGTTTTGTTTTCGGGGAACATATCGAGCGCGAGGCGGTCGGTGGCGCGGATGTCTTCCGGGTCGCCGGAAAGCGCCACCCAACGGAACGGTCCGCAGCCGCGGCAGAAGAGAGGCCGGATGTATTCGGGCACGAAGGCCGGTATGTCGAAGGCACGATCCACGCCGGCCTGCTTGGCATTGGTGCGGAGGTTATTGCCGTAGTCGAAGGCGACCGCGCCCATCCCCTGCAGGTCGAGCATCGCCTGGACGTGGCGGCCCATCGCCGCGAAGGATCGTTCGAGATACTCATCAGGGTTCGAGGCCCGTAAAGAATTTGCCTGGGCGAGGGTCATGCCATCGGGGATGTAGCCGTTAAGGGGGTCGTGGGCGCTGGTCTGGTCCGTAACGATGTCGGGGACGATTCCGCGTTTCACAATTTCCGGAAGCACCTCGGCGCAGTTGCCGACGAGGCCGACGGAGATTGCCTGTTTGCCGGCGCGCGCGGTGTCGAGCAGGCGGAGCGCCTCGTCGAGATCGCGGGTCATGTGATCGCAGTAACCGGTTTCGAGGCGCTTCTGGATGCGGGCCGGGTCGACATCGACGCCGAGGAAACAGGCGCCCGCCATGGTCGCGGCGAGAGGCTGGGCGCCGCCCATTCCGCCCATGCCGCCGGAGACGACCAGGCGACCCTCCAAAGATCCACCGAAGTGTTTCTCCGCGGCTGCGGCAAACGTTTCAAAGGTTCCCTGGACGATGCCCTGGCTGCCGATGTAGATCCAGGAGCCGGCGGTCATCTGGCCGTACATGGTGAGGCCGAGACGCTCCAGTTCGCGAAACTCTTTCCAGTTCGACCATTCGCCGACGAGGTTCGAATTGGCGAGCAGGACGCGAGGCGCATCCGCGTGGGTGCGGAAGATGCCGACCGGCTTGCCGGATTGGACGAGTAGGGTTTCGTCGTTTTCGAGCGAACGAAGGCTCGCGACGATGGCATGAAAGGCGGGCCAATTACGCGCGGCTCGTCCGGTTCCGCCGTAGACGATGAGATCGTCGGGGCGCTCGGCGACTTCCGGGTCGAGGTTGTTCATGAGCATGCGAAGAGCGGCTTCCTGCTGCCACCCCTTGCAAGTCAGATCGGTACCGCGCGCCGCGCGGATCGGCGTGAGCGTTGGCATGGTTCCATTGTCCTCCCGCGGTTCCGGGAACGCATCGGAGTGGCACGGACGCCGCGTACACGAGATTTTCAGAAATCCGGCTTACGATAGAAGCCAAGAAGTTCATGCGCATTCTCGTCGTGGAAGACGAACATCGGATGGCGGACCTGCTACGGCAGGGCCTGACGGAAGAGGGCCATTGCGTCACCGTTGCCTCCGACGGGCGGGACGGGCTCAGCTTGGCCGAAAGCGGGTCGTTCGATCTGCTGGTGCTGGATGTGATGCTGCCGGGGGTTGACGGCCTGACAATCACCCGGCGTCTCAGAGCCCAGAAGAATCAGACTCCAGTGCTCATGTTGACGGCGAGAGACGCGACCGGCGATATTGTCAACGGCCTCAATCTGGGCGCGGACGACTATCTGACGAAGCCATTTTCATTTGAGGTGCTTTTCGCGAGGGTCCGCGCCGTGGGCAGGCGCGGTCCGATCCCGCAGGCGGTATGTCTCGAGACAGGGGACTTGACGCTGCATCAGGGTACGAGGCGGGTCGCGCGGGCCGGACGGGAGATTGCGCTCACGCGCACGGAATACGCAATCCTCGAATTGCTGATGCGCAACGCCGGACGGGTGCTGTCGCGGGACGTTCTCATTGAAGCGGTGTGGGGCGGGGAAGACATTGAGAGCAACACGCTCGACGCTTTTGTCCGACTGCTGCGGCAGAAGGTCGAGGCGCCGGGCGAGCCGAAGCTGCTGCACACGGCGCGAGGAGTCGGGTACGTGCTGAGGGCGGAAGACTAATGGCGCGGGCATCGATCCGGCTCCGGCTGTCGTTGTGGTCTTCGGCAGTGCTGCTGCTTGGGTTGGCCCTGTTCGGCATTGGCATCTGGATCACTCTCGACCGGCATCTCGAAAGTGGCATTGACGAGCGGTTAGTGCAGAAGGCACGAGGCTTGCGGACGGTTCTGGAAGTAGAAGAAGTGAAGACGGACCTGCGGCAGGCACAGATCGAACTGGCGGAGTTCGCGGCGGAAGTTCCGGACGGATCGCTGATCCAGATGGTGAATTCCAAAGGCGAGGTCCTTTTGCCGTCCAAAGGCGAGCCGTTCTTCCCACTCGATTGGATGGCAGAGGACTCTGGGCCTAGGACGGTGACTGCCAAGGGCCGTGCGTTCCGGATTTTCGTGAGCCGGATTTTTTATGAGGGCCAATCGTACACGGCACTGGTTGCGACACCTCTCGAG
>JBDTTK010000043.1:0-12606 GCA_039930685.1 Bryobacteraceae bacterium
GAAGATGAGCGACCGCGCATTCCACGATGCGGTTCTGCAGGGTGGGTTGATGCTGATTGCGATGGTTCGGGCGCGGTTGGCTAATATTCCATTGACTCGCGACGGAGTGGCTGACTGGAAGTTTGCGAGCGAACTGCCCCCGCCTGTACCATTCACCAAACGATGACTAGCTAGTCGTCGCCGTCGGGGCTCCTGCCAAGGTCATCAAGACGAACCACTCCGGAGCGGACGAGACGAACGCCTAGCTCACCTTCCCGCAGCCTCGGCGTGACAAGCGGATGCGAGGCTGGATGCGATGTATCGAATATCGTCCTCGGTCAATAAGGCATGCGTGGGCAGCATGATGCCGGCGCCCGCGAGTTTCTCCGTGATCGGCAACCGGAGACTGCCATCGTCATAGGGCGGCAGCGAATGAAGGGGATGAAAAAATGGACGCGTCTCGATTCCGTCCGTCGCCATGGCTCGCATGATCTGATCCCGTGCCGAAGCGATCAAGTCGCGGAGCACGACCGTGAACATCCAACACGCATGGACTGCCCAATCTTCGACCATCGGAAGTTGGATCCATTCCTTTAGCGGTTCCAGGTGCCGGCGATACCAGCTGGCGATCTGGTGCCGCGCAGCAAGATGGGCGTCGACATCTTCCATCTGCGCCAGGCCGATCGCGGCTTGAATGTTGGTCATCCGGTAGTTGTAACCCACGATCGGGAACCAATACCGCCGGTTGGGGTCCATCCCCTGACCGCGAAGGATTCGGAGGCGCTGCGCAAAGGCTGCGTCGCGGGTCGTTACCATCCCGCCTTCGCCCGTGGTGATGATCTTGTTCCCAAAAAAGCTGAACGTGCCGGCGTCCGCCAAACCACCCGCCGGCCGGCCTCGATAAATTGCGCCGTGCGCCTCGGCGGCGTCTTCGATGACAAACAGCCCGCGCTCTTTCGCCATCAGGAGAATCGGGTCCATGTCCGCCGGGTGGCCAAACAAGTGAACCACGATGATTCCGCGCGTTCGCTCCGTAATCGCCGGTTCAATCAAGGCCGGGGTGATGTTCATCGATTGCTCGTCGCAATCGACAAAAACAGGTTTGGCGCCGCAGTATCGAACCGCGTTCGCCGTCGCTATGAACGTCAAGGACGGAACGATCACTTCGTCCCCGGCCTGGACTCCAAAACCCATGAGCGCAAGGTGAACGGCGCTGGTTCCTGTGTCGCAGGAGACCGCGTGCTCCACGCCGCAAAAGCGAGCGAATTCTTGCTCAAACGCCGGAATGAATCGCCCGACCGATGAAATCCAACTCGTTTCCAGGCACTCGTCCACATACTTCTTCTCGTTGCCCCAGAAAACCGGATGGGCGACCGGAATTGGCTTATGGGGTACTCGGCGCTCTGCCACGGTCGGTTCCGATGGATGTTGGCTATCCAGGCGCAGTTCAGGGTGCGTCACTGTTGTTGGGTCCTTGACTTGCGATCAGGTCGGTTCAGCATGGTTCGGATGCGGAAACGGAATTGGACTGCCGGGATCTACGAAGCATGAAGGAATCAGTAGTACCCATCGTCGATCGCGCAGGCCGAGTTGCTCGTCAAACTTTCCCTCGCGCTGCAACTTCCGAAACATCTTGGCAGGTCAAACGACGAGCCAATAGTCAACCTCTTTCACTTTGAGAATACCATCACCCGGATAAGCGAATCCGGCATACTTAAGGATGAAAATGGAGATTGTTTTGGCCACCGCGACGAACCCTCTTGTCCCAGGGGGGGCGACTTTTATCGTCGAGTGGCTCGCCTCGGCACTCGAATCGCGAGGCCACCGGGTCAACCTGGTAAAGATCCCGTTTCACGATGAACCCGACACTCTTCTGGAACAGATGATGGGTGTGCGAATGCTGGATCTGTCGCGATATGGTGAATTGTTGATCACCATTCGGACGCCAAGCCACCTCTTGCGGCATCCCAAGAAGCGGTGTTGGTTCATCCATCATTTTCGGTCCGCTTACGATTTGTGGGGCACCAAGTACCAGACGATTCCTCATTCTCTCGCCGGTTCTGCTTTACGAAACGCAATTGTTTCTGCTGATACCGCGGGTTTGCGCGAGGCGGAGCACGTGTTTTGCAATTCCGCTGTTGTTCAGACCCGGCTGAAACGGTACAACGGGATCGAGTCGACCGTACTCTATCCGCCACTTCCCCCGTCCGAGTTCCACGGCGAGGTGACCTACGGCGACTATCTGCTGTACTTCTGCCGCCTCGCCCATCACAAGCGTCAGTGGCTGGCTATCGAGGGTCTTCGGCACACGAAGACGCAACTGAAGCTGGTCATCGCCGGTTCTCCGGATCCGGACAGCGAGCCATATATCAACGAACTGCGCCTGCTCATCGGCCGATACGGTCTTCAGGATAGGGTGACGCTGCTGACGCATTGGATAGATGACGCGCAAAAATCCGATCTCTTCTCCCGCTGTCGAGCCGTTGCCTACTTTCCCTTCGACGAGGATTCCTACGGATATCCCTCCCTGGAAGCACATCTGTATCGCAAGGCTGTCCTGACGACGTCGGATTCAGGTGGCACCGTAGAACTGGTGGTTACCGGGCGCAACGGGGTGGTGACGCCCCCAGATCCACAATTGATCGGCGAAGCAATGGATCGATTGTTTGCGAACCAGGCGGAGGCACAGTCGCTAGGTGAGGCCGGAGTCTCCCGAATGGCGGAACTCGGAATTGACTGGGACGCGGTAGTGCATCGATTGATTTCATGAAGATCGCAGTCCTCAGCGGAAGCATTCCCATCGGTCGCAGCCGCATGGATGAGGTGGCGAGCGCCCTGCTGCGAGAACTGGCTGTCCGCGGCCACGATGCGGAATCGTTTCGTATACCATTCGATCCGACTCCTGACTTGGGAATGATCCACACGATTTTAGCTGCACGGCGGCTGCGGGTCGCGAATGTCGATCGAATCATTTGCCTGGATTTTCCCGCCTATTGCATTCCTCATCCGAATAAAATCATCTGGCTGTTGCAGAATCTCAGACAGGCCTATGACTCGGCCGACACTCCCTATCCAGCGATCCCTGACACGAAGGTCGGCAGATCGATTCGGGAATCAGTGCTGCGGGCGGATGGCGACGCGTTAGCCGAGGCGAGTCTCGTCGTCACTGGCACGCTCGACCTGCGGAGTTCGATCTCGAAATTCCATGGCCGCTCAGCCGAGGTCCTGCGCGTCCCGCCAATCGTCCGGAGCGCAATCAGCATCGAGAGGGGATCTTTTGTTCTCTGCTCCGGACCCGTCCGGCGAATCAATCGCCAGCATCTTCTGGTCGAGGCGATCAACCAATGTCAAACTCCCGTCAGACTAATCATCAGCGGTTTTGAGGAATCGCGCGCGGAATCGGGTCCGCTGCGCGAGGCGATTCGTCGGAATGGGGTTCCCGGGCGCATTGAATGGATCAGTGAGCCATACGACGAGCTAGAACGGACAACGCTGATGTCCTCTGCGTTAGCCGGCGCCTGGGTATCCCACGCGGATCCGCAAGGGGAAACCTTTGCTTTGGAATCGTTCCGTTTTTCTAAGCCGATGATCACGTGTTCGGATTCAGGCGGAATCGCTGAACTGGTCGTTAACGGTGCCTCGGGGTGGGTCACCGCGCCTGCATCGATTGAGTTGGCGAAAGTCATGGACGAGGCATACATGGACCGGGAGCGCACCGCAAACATGGGCCTGCAGGCACACGCACATGCTCAGAGCCTCGAACAAAATTGGGATGAAGTGATCGAGAGGCTGATTCGATGAGAATCGCGTGGGTCACTCTCGCATCGAACGTCAGCGCCGGGAGCCCGGCGCCCGGGTCTGCTCTCGATTGCTTATCCGCCGCGGCCGCCGTTGACGTGATCAGAATTGGCGAGCGAGACGGCTTGGATCCTTCATCGCTTGCGAACCGTCGACGATCGGAAGGCCGGGTCGATTCGCCGTTTCCAGCGTCTTATGACATCGTTGTTTACCACTTCGCGTCAAGTCCGGATGCCGAACAAGCCGTGATGGAAGCTGCGCGCAGGTGGCCAGGGTTCGTTCTGCTCGAAGCCGAGGCTTGGGCGGAGATTGGATCCAATCCGTCGGAGCAGACTCGGATCGCCGACGTGACCAAGGGCGCTGTGGGGGTCGTCGCAAACGCCGAACCGACCTATGAGAGCGTTCTTCGCAATTACGCCGGTCCTGCCGCCTTACTCCTAAACGCAACAACCCATCCGGTGACGGCTTCTCCACGTTCGGACTTCTATGCTCAGGAATTTCTTGCCTTCCTGCGATCGGTGCTGCGGAGGAAGCCCGTCCTCGAACTCACCGACCGCCTAGCCGCGGACTATTCAAAGCTTGGGATCGATCGCGATTCGCTCGTAGTTGCCGAACTTGCCGAGCAACTCATGATCCTCTTCGGAGATTGTCAGTCGCCACGGTAATGTCGTCTCCTATCGCGAATCGTGACTGCGATGAGCCGAAAAGGATCACTGCCGGCCAAGTGCCTTAGCGCAATCTCGTCACGGGCATCTCACCGCGCTGAATCCAGATGGTCGATTTGCCGATTCAGCTCCGCGCTGGTTCTACCCCCTGTCACGCGGAAGAAAAAAGTTCTAAGTTCGCCCTAATGTAATCGGAGCATCTGCCGATGTTAGTGGTAATCGGACTTTTCACGCCCGCACTCTTTACACCCTGCTCCTTTTGTATCTCCTCAGATCGATGGCATATGACAACCTATGCGGTCCTATGCCTCTTCCTTAAGGTAATTCTCAAGCTGATTTGCGGTTAAGTCCCGTCAAGAGAAACGCGCTACCCGCCGATAGCATCACCACAGGGATTACCCATGAGAACTTTGCAGAATTCATTCTGCTGCGTTAGCTCGCACCGTTTGTTGCGAACAGTAGCATTGACGATCGTGGCGCTCGCCGCTCCGTTGTACGCGCAGGAGACGCAGCCTTCGTTGACGGGTCTCAAGAACCTGCGAGAGGAGGTGCGTCAAGGATTGCAGTCCGGACGTGACGCAAAATCCCTCGCCGCGACCTTGCGTACCCGCGCCTCGGCACTGGAATCTTTAGCGATCGAGAACCCGGATCTGGCGATGCAGGCCTTGCTTCCGGCGGCCGATGCGGCGTCACTGCGGCAAGCGATTCCTTCGAGCGCCGCGGACATCGAGCAGGAAGCGGAATGGACTGGAGCCGTAACGACGGTAGTGGCGGATGATTTCGCCGCTCATACCAGCGAAACGCACTACTGGCTCGATTCCCGTGGTGAGAAGTCGCGACTTGCCATTGCGGGAGGGCGCGGTCCGCAATCACTCAGCGAGGTGCGCCTCCGTGGATTTCGCATTGGACAGGTGATCCTCGCGAGTGCCCCCGCGATCGAAACTCTGAGTGCGGCGCCTGCGGCAGCGACTTGCACCACCGGAAACCGATCCGTCCTGATCGTGCTTGTCAGCTTCCAGAATCAGGCCCTCAGCGCGGCCGTCAATGCGCAGACAGTCGCGAACTACGCCTTCGGCTCGAGCGGACGTTCGGTCAATCTTTATTGGCGGGAAGTGTCATCCGGTCTGACGTCGGCCAGTGGAACGGTCTATCCCTCGGTGGTTACGACGAATTCGACCGTGACGGGCGGCTCGCAATACTACACGATTCAGAGTCAGGTGCGATCGGCAGTCACGCCTGCTGTGTTCGATAGCTACTCGCATCACATCATGATTATTCCGAAGACCTCAGACGTCGGCTGGGCCGGACTGGGAGACATCGGACCGTGTGGACAAAACGTGTGGGTCCCGGATCAATATGCCAATGCCGGCGACAAAAGCGTTGAGATCTTCGCGCATGAACTAGGTCACAACCTGGGGCTGAACCACGCCTCGACGATGCAGTTCGGGGTGGACACGCTCGGACCTCCATACAACCCGAGTGATCCCACGAATTCAGGCGGCAGGAGCGACTACGGTGATTGGACGTCGGTCATGGGAATCGCACAAGGATATCTCGGCCACTACGCAGCGCCGCATAAAGTTCAGCTCGGCTGGCTGCAAACGGGAACAGATGTTCCGCAGGTGCAATCCGCCGGCACCTATACGCTGGCTCCTTTCGAGAACACCAGTGGAATTCGCGCGCTCAAAGTGAGCCGCGGTGGGCCGCTGAACCAGTGGATCTGGGTTCAGTTCCGCCAGAACAATGGATTGGATGGAACCTACACCGGTGGGTGGACGCATGCCTGGGATGGGATCACGATGTACCTGGACGATCCGCTCCACTGGTATGGCTACTCCCTCATGCTGGACGCAACCCCCGCCACCTCCGGCGACTTCAGCGATGCCCCGATTAATCCGGGACTCTCGTGGCAGGATCCCTATAGCCCGCTCACGATCAAGCTGAACGGTGCGTCCCCGTCCGGAGCGAGCGTGACGGTTCAGTACGATACATCCTGCGCGACTTTGTCCTCAACCAGCACGCAAATGCCAACTACGGGCGGAAGCAGCGTCATCACCGTTACTGCGCCGTCGAATTGCAGTTGGGTTGCCAGTTCCAACGTCTCGTGGCTGACGCTCACTGGTACGAAGAGCGGCACCGGAAACGGTTCGGTTTCTTTCACTGCGGCGGCCAACGCCGGTCCGACACCGGGAACGATCTCGGTCGCGCGGCAGTTCTTCACCGTTACCGAATCTTCGTCATCCTTGACGCCCACCACGACGTCGATTTCCTCGTCGTCGAATCCGGCGGCGCCGGGTCAGGGAATTACCCTTACGGCGGGTGTTTCGCCGTCGACAGTGACGGGATCGGTTCAGTTCTTCGATGGTTCGACGCAGCTTGGGAGCGGACTGCTCACGGCCGGCGTGGCACAATTCACCACTGGGTCGTTGAGTTCCGGCACCCACCCGATCACTGCTTCTTACGCCGGCAGCTCGAGCTATCTGGCGAGCACATCTGGGACGCTGAACCAGACGATCAATTGCACCTATTCCCTGAACGGCTCTTCGCAATCGTTTGCTGCAGCCGGCGGCACGAGTTCGATTGGCATCACGTCCCAGGCCGGCTGCGGCTGGACCGCCGCGAGCAACGCCGCGTGGATCACTGTGACAGGCGGTAGTTCGGGCAGTTCCAGCGGCACGGTGAGCTTCTCGGTGGGCGCGAACACATCCACCAGCAGTCGAACGGGAACTCTGACGGTTGCTGGCAAGGTCTTTACCGTCACGCAATCCGGTGCCGTGAGCTGCTCGTACTCACTGAGCGGATCCTCGCAATCATTCGGATCGCCGGGAGGCGCGGGTTCAGTCGGCGTCACGTCGGCGAGCGGCTGCAACTGGACCGCCGCGAGTGCCGCAAGTTGGATCACGGTCACGGGCGGAAGTTCCGGGAGCTCGAATGGAACCGTCAGCTTCACAGTCGCCGCCAACACGTCGACTTCCGTCCGAACCGGTACGATTACCATCGCGGGGAACGTCTTCACCATTACCCAAGCGGCTGCCACCAGCTGCACGTATACATTGAGTAATTCCGGGCAGTCCTTCGGGCCTTCCAGTGTCACGAGTTCGGTCGGCGTCACGTCCCCCAGCGGATGCAATTGGACGGCTACCAGCAACGCCGCGTGGATCACCATCAGCGGAGGTAGTTCCGGCAGTGCAAATGGAACCGTCACCTTCACGTTGGCAGCCAATACGTCGAGTAGCGTCCGCACTGGAACGCTAACCGTGGCTGGGAATACCTTCACTGTGACCCAGGACGGTACCGTAAGTTGCAGTTATTCCGTCAGTAGCACCTCGCAGGCTTTTGGGACGTCAGGGGGGACAACCTTTATCGGCGTCACGGCGCCGGCTGGTTGCGCCTGGACCGCGACGAGCAATGCGGGTTGGATCAGCGTGACCGGAGGTAGCTCCGGCTCTGCCAATGGAACGGTCACGTACACGGTTGCAGCCAACGCTTCGAGTTCTGGACGAACCGGGACGATGACGATCGCCGGACAGACCATTACGGTGACTCAGGCTGGTGTGTCCGTCATCTGCTCCTACTCCCTCAATAGCTATACGCAGCCATTCGGTGATTTCGGAGGCACATACTACGTCGGCGTAAGTTCGCCGAGTGGTTGTAACTGGACGGCAACCAGCAACGCCGGGTGGATCACAATTATCGGAGGAAACTCCGGTAGTGCGAACGGGACGGTCAACTACACCGTCGCCTCTAACACGTCCAACAGTTCCCGGACCGGAAGCATGACGATCGCGGGCAACGTCTTCACCGTGACCCAGTCGGGTACGACCGCAAACTCCGTTCCGACTGTGTCGACTCTCAATCCAACCGCCGGGTCAGGATCCGGCCAGCTGTTTTCCATGCAGTTTTCCGATTCGGCGGGGTATCAGGCGCTCGGCGTCGTGAACGTGCTGATCAACACCTTCCTGGATGGGAGGAAGGCGTGCTACCTGGCCTATTCTCAGCCCACCAACACTCTCTATCTCGTGCCCGACACCGGGGACGGAACCAACCTCGTCGGCAAAGTGATGAACGGAACCGGAACTCTTAGCAACGGTCAATGCAACATCAACTTGGCGCTAAGTTCCGCGGTAGGTTCCGGTTCTGTGCTCACGCTCAACTTGAGCATCTCGTTTGATAGCTCATTCGGCGGAAACCGCGTCGTCTACCTGGCAGCCGGAGATACGGGCTCCCAAAACTCGGGTTGGAAAACCATGGGTATTTACGGCGTCACTCCGATGCCAACGAGCTATCCCTCGGCGTCGAGCGTGACTCCTTCGACGCAGACCGCCTCAAATGGAACGTTCTCGTTCGCCTTTGACGACAGCAGCTCGGCGACCAACCTCCAGACTGCTTGGGTGCTGGTCAATTCCGCCCTGGACGGACGGAACGCGTGCTCGCTCGCCTACTACCGTCCCACCAATGAAATCTTCTTGGTTCCAGACAACGGAGATGGGGCAAACGCAATCAGGGCGATCGTGACAGGTTCCGCGACATTGTCTAATAGTCAATGCACGGTCACTGGACTCGGAGTCAACTTTAACGGAAAGCGGTTGACCCTGACTCTCAATATCGCCCTGAAGCCGTCCTTTGGAGGTCCGAAACTGATTTGGTCCGCGGCACAAACAATGGGTGGCGGCGGCACGAGCGCCTGGACGCCGGTCGGGACATGGTTGGCCCCCTAGCCGTGCGGGGTAAACCAATCCCACGCATTTGAGCTTGGCGGACGCGCTGAATGGACTACCCTACGCGGATCCCGGCCCTTCGGAAACCGGCAGCGCTGAGCGTCCTCATTCTTCCGATGTGGACTCTGCTGGCGTGCTGCCTCGTACAAGGGCAGACATTTCGCGGCTGCCCGGTCTTTCCGACCGATAACATCTGGAACTTGCGGATCGATTCCCTGCCGGTTCATCCGAACTCGTCGAACTACATCAATCGCGTCGGATCGACAAGCGCCGCCCACGCCGACTTCGGCTCGGGACTTTGGGCGGGCGCGCCGATCGGTATCCCGTTTGTAGCCGTGCCGGCCTCGCAGCCCAAGGTCGCGGTGCAGTTTCAGTACGCGGGCGAGAGCGATTCCGGTCCGTATCCCATTCCAGCGAATCCACCGATCGAAGGCGGCGGCGACCGGCACATCCTGATGCTCGACCAGAACAATTGCATCTTGTATGAGCTTTTCGCAGCGAATCAACAGCAGGACCTGTCGTGGCGAGCGGGCTCCGGAGCCATTTTTGATCTCAAGTCCAACGCCTTGCGGCCCGCGGGCTGGACATCCGCCGACGCGGCCGGACTGCCGATCTTTCCGGGCCTGGTCCGCTATGAGGAAGTCGCGGCGGGCGAGATTCGTCATGCGATTCGATTCACCGCAAGCCAGATTCAGCGCGCGACGGCCTGGCCCGCGCGGCACGTCGTCAACAACGTCGTCGACACGACGTACCCGCCGATGGGTACCCGGTTCCGGTTGAAGAGCAGCGTCAATCTGGCAAATTTTTCGCCGCAAACCAGAGTAATCCTCCGGGCGATGCAGCAGTATGGAATGGTTCTTGCTGATATCGGAACATCCTGGTACGTTACCGGTGCCCCCGATGAGCGTTGGGACAACGACCAGCTCAGCGAATTCTCCCGGCTGCATGGATCCGACTTCGAAGCCGTTGACGTCAGTCCGTTCATGAGCGATCCGAACAGCGCAAAAATTGTTCATCCCGTTGCCGCCGGACTCAGCCCGATAGCGTCCGCACCGGCCTCTGGAAGCGGATCGAGTCAATCGTTCGCATTTACATTTCGAGATCCCGCCGGATGGCAGGACCTGGGTGTCGTCAATCTCCTGCTGAATGACGCGCTCGACGGCCGGCATGGTTGTTACATCGCGTATAACAGGCCGCTGAATACGCTCTACCTCGTGAATGATACGGGGGATGGGCTCCTCCAAGGGCTCGTATTGAACGGAAGTGGTGGAGTTGCCAACAGTCAGTGCGCCATATCCGGATCCGGATCTGCCGCCTCGGGCACCGGCGTCACGTTGACCTTGACGCTCAACTTGTCATTCACGTCGACGTTTGCCGGGCGCAAAGTCATCTTCGCCGCGGCGCGGGATCTTGCGTCGAACAATTCGGGCTGGACCGCGCTTGGAAGCTGGCTCGTGCCGCCAGGGTCCGCAACGCTGCCCTCGGTCGTATCGGCCAATCCCGCCAGGGGCGCGGGGCTAAGCCAATCCTTCACGTTCGTGTTCGCGGACGCGCCGGGTTGGCAAAACCTCGACGTAGTGAATGTTCTGATTAACAGCGCATTGGATGGCCGGGGCGCTTGCTTCATTGCATACAGTCGTCCCTACGGCGTGCTCTATCTCGTCGATGACGCGGGTACCGGACTATTGCCCGCAATCCCGCTGGATGGCTCGGCCAGTGTGGAGAACAGCCAGTGCCGGATTCATGGAGTCGGATCGTCCGTGACTGGCTCCGGGAACAACCTTTCGCTCACCTTGAACATCAGCTTCCGCTTGAGCCTTGCCGGAAATCGAATCATCTACGCCGCTGCGCGAAACCTGGCGCAGTCCTCCGGATGGCAACAGACCGCCACTTGGTCCGTCGAGTAGCATCGGAGTTCACGGTACCATCCACGCCCCCACCGCCTGCCAGCCAGTGTTATTCCCTTCGGTCGTGTCGCGAGCCGCGGTGTAGATCGTCCGGTTCCCCGCGAACGATGGAGTCATCGAAATTCCGAGCGTCAATTGCAGGCTAGTCCCGGCGCCGCTCGAGGCGGACGTCGCTCCCGCGATGGAGCACTGACTATTCGACACGCTCCCGGAACCGTTCAGCACCAGGCCGGGCAGCAACGCATCGCCGGCGTCATTCACCAGATAGAGCGTATGGATCGCGGGAACATATGCCAGGAAGCAGGCGTGACGTCCGTCCAACGCGTCGTTGATAAGCACGTTGATGACGCCCAGGTCTTGATATCCCTTGCTGTCGGTGACGGTGACGTTGATCGGTTGCGATGTCCCCTGGATCGCGGCGGGGTTCAATGAACTGATCATCGTCGTCGTCGTAGACGCAGCCCCCGGAATATTCCATACGCCAATCGGCTGCCACCCGGTGTTGTGCCCGACACTGTCAACCGCGGCGGCGTACACGAGCTTGTTTCCGGCGAACGCGGCGGAGAAGGAGACGTTCAACGTCAAGGTAATCAGGCCGTTCGCTCCATTGACTGCGGATGACCCCGCGCTATGGACTGTGCATTGGCTGTTTGCCAGATCCGTCACGGCGCTCGCCAGCGTGATGCCGGGAAGCAACTGCGTGCCCGTGTCGTTGACCAGGTACAAAGCGCCGGACGTGGGCACAAACGCCAGGTAGCATGCCTGCCTGCCATCCAACGCGCTGTTAATCAATACATTGAGGACACTCAAGTCCTGCTGCCCGTCGGCGTCCGTGAAGCTGAACGTGAACACCGTATTGACGCCGCTGCCCGAAGCCGGATTCACGCCGCCCACATGCGGAGCCTGGTTGCCGGCCTGATTCAAAACAATCCGGGTTACGAGTCCAGAGCCTGCCGAGAGCACATACAGCGCTCCATCCGGTCCCACTTTCAGGTCGACCGGCGACGAGAAGCCCGATGCGAAGTCGGAAGCCAGGTTCGTGGCGGGATCGAATTTTCGGACCCAGCCGGAACATAGGTCCGCGAAGAAATACAACCCCACGTACTGAATCGGAAACTGAACGACCGAAGGATTGTAGAAGGCGCCCCCGACGATCGCGCAGCCCGTGGTCGATGTGCTTCCATGCCCATACGCGAAAAGTGGCGAACGAAATGCCGGATTCGCGGTCAGGCCCTCCGTGGTCGGCCAACCGTAATTGCTTCCGGCAATTCCGTCGTTGATCTCCTCCCAGGTACTCTGTCCCACATCGTTAATGAACATCCGCGAGGCACCAGGCTGAAACGCGAAAGTATATGGATTCCGCAACCCGATCGCCCAGATCGCGAGATTTGCTCCGGTCGCCTGAGCCGAATAGGGATTGTCGGTCGGAATCGTCCCGTCGGAATTGATCCGAAGAATCTTTCCCAGTCTGTTGGTGAGAGTCTGAGAATTGGAACTCGTGGCGTTTTCGCCGACACCCACGTACAGCTTTCCATCCGG
>JBDTTK010000044.1:0-12526 GCA_039930685.1 Bryobacteraceae bacterium
CAGTTTCGCCGATCGGTTCGGCGGAAAGAAGGTCGTCGAGAGTGAGCCGATGCGAAACCGGCGGCGGAGCGGCAAATAGAAATCCGGAGACTACGGTGATGACCAGAACCGTTCGAAGGCCTGAATAGGAGGCGAGCATTAGATAGAGTCTACGACGATTCGACAGCCCGGCCGAATTAGATTTTCATGAAACTTTCAGGAATTCCTACCGACTCGCGTGCTGTCCAGCATGTAATCTCGAAAGACGGTTCCCTATGAGACTTCTGGCGCTTTTGACTTTGGCCATCGCCGCAGCTTGCCCGGCGGCGGAAAAACTGAAGGTTTACATTTCGGCGGACATGGAAGGCATCGGCGGTGTCAGTAGTAGCCGGACGCAGGGAGCGACCGAAGGGCGCGAGTACGCGTCCGCCCGCAGGCTGATGACGGAAGAGGTCAACGCGGCCATTCAAGGAGCGTTTGACGCGGGCGCGACCGATGTCGTGGTAAGCGATTCGCACGGCGACGGGCAAAACATCGACATCGAGCTCTTGGACAAGAGAGCCAAGCTGATTCGCGCCTTTCCCAGGCCTCTGGGAATGATGGGTGGAATCGACAAGAGCTTTGACGCGGTCGGCTTTGTCGGATTCCACGCCGCCGAAGGCCAGGCGGACGCGACGCTCGCTCATACCGTGTCCGGATCGAAGATTTTCGACTTGAAGCTCAATGGCGTCAGCATGCCGGAAGCGGGGCTGAATGCGGCGATCGCGGCTGAATTCGGCGTGCCGGTCGTTTTCCTTAGCGGCGATCAGACCATCTGCGCCGAGGCTCGCCGGCTGCTTGGACCGATCGAAACGGCTGCCGTGAAACAGGCGACCAGCATTTATTCGGCAATGATGATCCATCCGTCCGCGGCGCGTCAGATGATTCGCGAGGGAATGAAGCGAGGGATCGAACGCCGCAAAGAGTTCAAGCCGTATCTGATGTCTCGGCCGGTCCGCCTGGAGATCACCTACAAGCGGACGACGGACGCCGAAGTCGTTTCCTATCTGCCCAATGTCGAGCGGCCCCGTGGAAACGCCATCCTCTTTTCGGCCGGCGACATGATCCAGATCTCGAAATTCTTCAATGCGATCATGGATCTCAATACGTTCTGACCGTCACGCGGCGAGTGCTGGTTACTTGGAACGCTGGAATCGCTCGAGGCGTTTTTCGAGACCCTCTTTCGCGATGATGGCAATCGGAAAGAGAACCAGCAATCCGCCCGCCCAGAATAACGCGGTCGAGATCCAGTCCACGCTGTCCGGATCGAATCCGAATTCGATCAGTAGCGCCTCAACAACCACGCCGATAAGCCACATCAGGCCTGCAAAAATCAACGCGCCAAGTGCAGCGATGAAGAATTCCTTGACCGAGGGCGCCAGCGCGATGGCGAGTCCGAGACCGAGGCCGATCACGAAGCCATACTTTGGGAGCTTGAAGATGGTTCGCTCGGAGAGGCCGACGCTGAGGAACAATGGGCGGGCCAGGATGACAGCCCAGGCTGTCAAGATGCCCATCAAGAGCATATAGAAGACTGCCTTAATGGCCTGAGTCCAGCGGGAGTTTGTGGCGTGACGGTTCCGCCTCATGCAGGACCGATGTTCTCACAGCTTTCAAGGAACTGGCGGAGCGCGTGCGCTGCTCCATCCAAGTGGCCAGTATCTTGCTACCTATCATGCAGAGTCGAGGAACCATGCATCAATTACACCGGGAAGCCGCCGAGCAGCACGAACTAGCGGCTCGCCATCATCGTACTGCTGCCGAGCACAATGAGAAGGGCGAGAACGAAGCCGGAAACTGGCACGAACTACGAGCCTTGGAGTACTCGGACCGCGCCTACGAACTCGCGAAGGAAGCTCATAACAAATCGGGAAGGATCGAGAGCCTGTAATGTCAACACCTGGTTACAGCGGAACGCCCTACGAAAACCATCAGCGCGCCGCAGAGCTTCACCTGGACGCGGCGCATCATCACCGCAGTGCCGCCGAGGCGCATGAGAAAGAAGATCATCTCACCGGCCGAGAGCGCTCACAGCTTGCCCTTGAATACTCCCAAATGGTTCATGGCCAGGCGCCCATCCATTCCGCGGCCGTCAACGAATACGGCATGAAGGTCTTTGGTCACCATGACATCGCGCGGCTTGCACACGAGCTCTGGCAGGCCCGAGGATGCCGCGAAGGCTCCGCGGACAGCGACTGGTTCGATGCCGCGCAGCAACTGCGTGCGCGGAACAGTAGCAAGGCAGAGTAGCGGAGTGCCGCTTGAACTCGTTGGCCACGAACGGGAAGGGATCGAGGTTCTTGTACTAAGCGGAATCCTCGTATTTGGGACTGAGGTGCTCGCGCTTCGGAACGAGATCGAACTGCTGATAACGTCCGCCAAGGTACAGGTGCTGCTCGATCTAACCAACGTCTCATTGCTCGATGCTACGGGGCTGGGGACGATTCGCTTTGCGCGCGACACCCTGCGCGAAGCCGGCGGAATGCTGGCTGTCTTCAGTTCGAATCCGCTTCAGACGGAGTCGCTCGTCGAAGCCGAATTCGCGTCGGTTCTGGAGATGTTCCCAACTGAGCAGGACGGGATCAACAGCTTTTTCCCAGAGCGGGCGGTGAAGCAATACGACATCCTGGAGTTCGCTGAATCGTTGACTCCGAAGCCACCGAACGCCTGAACTCCTGTTCCACCTCAAATCCCTCGATGACGCTGCGTGGTCATTCTGACGATCTGGCGTCACCCCGACTGCCTCTGAAGCCCGTTCGCTCCGGCAAGCTCCCGCTGCTTGCAAGGATTTGGCATCAGGCCGAAACCTGGTGACAAACGTGCCGATAACAATGCTGGTTAAGCGTGTCTTGTACGCGCTCCATTCGCGCCGAGGGGGCGCATCGAATGCTCATGAACTCTTCCGATCTCGAAGGTCTCACCATCCGCGCCACGGATGGCGACCTCGGAAAAGTAAGCCAGTTGTATTTCGATGATGAGAGTTGGGCGATCCGTTACCTGGTGGTTGAAACCGGCGGTTGGCTGAGTGGCCGGCGAGTCCTCATTTCGCCTTTCTCCATCCTCCGCGCGGATTGGAGCGACAAGAGTCTGCATGTCGCGCTCACTAAGCAGCAGGTCGAGCACAGCCCGGACATCGATACGCATCAGCCTGTAAATCGGCAGCACGAGGCAACCTACCTCGGCTATTACGGATATCCCTCGTATTGGGGCGGTCCGTATCTTTGGGGTGCGTCATTCTACCCGATGGTTCCGCCGCCTCCAGCGGAGATTACAGGTGATTCCCTGGCGCAGAAGATCGGGCGTGAGTCCGTAGATTCGCACCTCCGGACATCGGAAGAAGTTATCGGTTATGGCATCGAAGCGACCGACGGAGAGATCGGCCACCTGGCCAAATTCATCGTGGACGACGAAGCCTGGGCGATCCGCTATCTGGAGGTGGCTACGCAGAACTGGTGGCCCGGGAAGAAGGTCCTTCTCTCTCCGAACTGGGTCAAGCATGTCAGTTGGGCGGAGTCGAAAGTTTACGTCGCCCTGGCGCGCAACGTCATCCAGACCTGCCCCGAATACGATGAGACCATTCCGGTGAGCCGGGAGTACGAAAACCGCCTTTACTTCCACTATGGGCAGCCGCCGTACTGGCTGCTCGAAGCCAAACACAAACCCTCGCTGGCAATGAGCGGCGTATAGCGATTGCGGCCCCTAGAACGGACTCCCGCGATAGAAGAGGTTCCCGATATGAAATTGAAATTGACAGTAATGCTTCTGTTGGTCGCTGTGTCTTTTGGCGTTCCCGCGGCGTTCGCGCAAGAGGCACAGCCCACACTGCCCACTCCCTCCACAGCCCAACATCCCGCGATGGACATGAAAAGTATGCAGGCGCAGATGGATCAAATGCGGACGCAGATGGAGCAAATTCAGGCATTAATGAAGGACAGCATGGCCAAAATGGCGTCCGCCGACGAAGCGATGAAGACGCACATGGAGACCCAGAAAGACAGCATGAAGAGCCAAATGGAGTTGCAGCATGCAGTGATCAACCAACTGCAAAACATGGCCGATCACATGAAGATGATGATGGCCAACCGGGGCGGAATGATGTCGGGGCCTATGCGGAATAAGACCGGTCCTGGCGCCGAGAACCGATAAGCCCTCTTGGTAATTGAAGCTCAGCAAAATGACGAAAGAAGAGACGAACATGAAAACCACAACGATCACCACCGTAAAAGATCCTGTCTGCGGGATGGACATTGAGGCGGCAGCCGCCGCCGGTAAGAGCGACTTCAACGGACAGGCGTATTTCTTCTGCGGCCCGACCTGCAAAGAGAAGTTTGACCTCCACCCGGAGGAGTTCACCGCGTCCTCCGGTAAAGCATAGGGCCGCGAAACAACAGCCGCTGACAATCGCTCCGTCGGATCACCGATGCGGCGGGAAGGCCGGTCATTTCTCAGGCGGGCATCGAGTGAGAACTCATGGTTTCCCGCGCAGTCAACGATCGCGGGGCAGGTGCCAAAGTTGCCTCGACTCAGCGGTCTGTTTGGCCTCACAGTTGCACGCTATTGAGCGTGGCCGCGTACGTACCGCGGAGAATCGAAGGCGTCCGGATCACGCGCCGGCTGACGTGTGTCCGCTCCGTAGTTGTCTACCCAATCGCTCAAGGAGGGCAAGAAACATGCTCGTAAATTCTTCCGATCTAAAAGGCCTCACAATCCGAGCCACCGACGGCGACCTTGGAACAGTAGAACAGTTTTACTTCGATGACCAGAATTGGACGATCCGCTATCTGGTCGTCGATACCGGAGGCTGGCTTAGCGGTCGCCGTGTGCTCATTTCTCCATATTCAGTCTGGCGGCCGAGTTGGCATGAGAAGCGTCTTGATGTCAGCTTGACGAAATCGCAGGTCGAGCAGAGTCCGAATATCGACACCCACAAGCCTGTGAACCGGCAGCACGAGAGCACGTACTTGGACTATTACGGGTATCCGTCGTATTGGGGTGGTCCCTACCTGTGGGGGCCGGCTCCGTATCCGATGGCTCCGCCGCCTATCCCAACGACCATAACGGGAGCCGTGCCGGAAAGGTCAGGCGGCCAGTCACAGGATTCCCACCTGCGCATGTCAGACGAAGTGGCCGGATATCACATCGAAGCGACTGATGGCGAAATCGGCCACGTGACCCGATTTGTCATCGACGACCAGGCGTGGGCGATCCGCTATCTGGAAGTGTCTACGAAGAATTGGTGGCCCGGAAAGAACGTCTTGGTTTCGCCGGCTTGGGTCAAAAAAGTCAGTTGGCCGGAGTCGAAGGTGTATGTGGCCGTATCGCGCGACTCCATCCAAACCTCGCCCGACTACGAGGCTTCCATGCCGATTGATCGAGAGTATGAAACTCGGTTGTATTCGCACTACGGCGAGCCCCCATATTGGCTGCTCGAAGCAAAGCAGAAACCCGCGCTGATGACCAGCGGCGTATAGGCAGAAAGGGATCAATGAGCAAGACAATGGACCAATCCGGACGGACGTATGCGTCAGTTCCCGTCAAACAGACGGGCCTCGGTCCTGATTCCGCGGGCCAATCCGGCGACACGCAGGGACTGTCGGACGAAGCCGAAGCTGACTCTGAGAGTGTCGTGGAGTTGCTCGAAGAGGGCCAGGCATTCGAGGCGGAGGCGATTCGCGGTGTACAGAACGCACCGGACGCCGACTGCGGGGAAGTACACACGCATCAGTCGCTTGATGATCTGCCTTCGTCGAAGAAAAGGTTCTCGAAACCCTAGCGGCCGGCCCCATAGGCAGAAACTGCAGTTCAGGCAACAATTGCTGCGGGGCGACGCATTTCGTGCATGCGGACACGTGCGCGGATCAACGCTGCTTAGCCTTTTCGATTTCCCGCTTTGCATCGGGAGTTACGTTTAGGCCGCCGTCCGACCGCAAGAAATAATAGGCAAGTCCGAAAACCAGCGCCGCGAGGAGGATCAGCCAAAGCTGCCGGTTCTTCATTGTAGTTTCTCCACAGGACCGGACTTGATTCGCGGATCACACGCTCGCGAGGCCGGTTATTTTCGGGGTGCCTTCGCGGAAAGCATTAGCTGAATGATTTGTTCGGCGACGTGCGGCTCCAGGCCTTCAGTGTGTCCCTTCGAGAGACGCACGACATCCGCGACGACGCGTCCGCCTTTGCAATTCGGATACTCAAACACTTCGGCGGTGCCCGGTCGCGGCAGGTGTCCCCATGCGTCCGAGCCCGGGTCCTGACGCGTCGAGTCGTAGACGTAACCGGCCTTCGTGTCGACCACGTCCGCTTTCTTCGCTCGCGCGCCGCAGCCTAGCTTCTCGGCCCAGGTCGACGTTTCAGGCATGCCCTTGGCGTCCATTTCGTGCTGACCGGTTTCGTAGATGAACGAGAAGTCACCCGCGGGCGGTTCGCGAAGAGCGGCCATGGTGGCTGCCATCGCTGACGCGTTCGCCGCCGGAGGGCGCGCGGCGGTGGAGGCACTCGCGCCGTTCAAGCCCGAAGGGGCGGGCGCGGCGCCCGGGCGGGCAGCGAGGTTCCCGAAACTGGCGCGTCCCGGATTTCCGCCAAGGCGCCCGCCCGAAAGGCTCAGCCAACCGTCGACGCGCTGCTGGAAGAAGTCCGTGCGGATGATGCGGTTCGACGTCATGCCGCCTTGCGAGTGCCCTACGAGCCAGAACGCCTTGATGTTCTTCGCCCCGACCTGTTCGTATACAAGGTTGACGATGTTCTGGAGGTACTCGTCGTCGGTCGGCGCCCAAACGCGCGGCGGCGCGTTCGGCGTCGCGATCACGAGACGGTACTTGTCTTTGAAATCCATCAGCGGGAAGTAATTGCGCTGCCAGTTGCCATACGATCCCGCTCCATGCAGCGCGAGGATGAACATCACCTTCTCGTTCTTCTTCAAATCGCATGGATAGTCGAGGAAAAACTTGCGGCCGGTCTTCGGTTCAACAGCAGTGCCTTGTTCGATGACTAACGGTCCGGGGCAGTTCGCGTCCGGGCAATGGAGGATCGGAGGAGTCTGGCACGCCACTCCCCCAAGTACGACGGGCGCCTTCTTGGCATAGGCGGTGAACGCGATGGCGATCAGCGGAGTCAGACGAAGAAGATGCTTGAAGTTCATAGTGTCCACGCGGGTCAACAGAATTGACTTGGTCAGCTTAGACGGCGTGACAGCACCTGTCAACGCGCTGTAAGGCGACTGTTACTGCCGAAACGCGGGGCAACCATTTGCCACGCATCCAGTCACCTGCGCGCTGAGAATTCCACGGCGTCGGATACACTGGAGCCAAGACGCCATGAAACGAATTCTATTGACCCTTCTCGCGGCCAGCGCCGCATTTGCCGCCTCTCCCGTCGCCGGAACTTGGAACGCGACGATGGATACCGGCAACCGTACGCTTCAAATCGTGCTCAAGATCACCGAGGATGCCGGCAGCCTCAAAGGAACGGTAGCCAACCGCGACAGCGGCGAAGAGATTCCGGTGGCGGCCGTGAAGTTGGACGACAACAAACTCGAACTCGACATCCCGGCCCAGCGCGGAAAGTACCTGGGAACGGTCGACGGCGACACCATCACGGGTCAATGGACGGCCGGCGCCAATTCCCACCCTTTGAATTTCCTGCGGGAATCCGGGAAGGTTATTCTGACGGCTGCGGAGCGCGCCTTTGCGATGACGTACCTCGAGCGGACGCGGAAAGAATTTGTAGACAGCATCCGCGGGCTGACCCAGGCGCAGTGGAACTACAAGCCGTCGAACGGCGGCTGGTCGATCGCGGAGTGCGCCGAGCACATCACCCTGAGCGAAGACCTGCTCTTTGGACTCATCACGCAGCGCCTGCTGAAAATGCCGGTGGATCCCAAGGCAGCGCGGTCGGGCACCGCGCAGGATGCAAAGATCATCACCGGTCTGACGGACCGCTCGCAGAAGGCCAAGGCTCCGGAAGCGCTGGTACCGTCCGGCAAGTATCCGACTCCGGAAAGCGTCCTGGCGGCCTTCGGACCGAAGCGCGACCGAACAGAAGAGTTCGCGAGGACGACGCAAGAAGATCTGCGCGGGCGCATTTCACCGAACCCGAATTTCGGAAACGTCGACGCGTATCAGTACATCCTGTTTATCGGCGGCCACTCGTCACGCCACACGGCGCAGTTAAACGAAGTGAAGACGGACGCCGGCTACCCGAAGTAATTTGCGGGATCTTCTAAGCGTCCGAACGCTTAGCGAACGCCAGGGTCCGCGTGACGTCCGATAGACTGTAGGCATTGGACGTTATGCGACTGTTTCTATCATTTCTCCTGGCCGCCTGTATGTTGTTCGCGGAGTCGCCGCTGGTCGGCACTTGGCGTTCGACGATCGACTTTGGAGATGAAGTCGTCTACCTCTCCCTGATCATCAAAGAAGAACCAACGGGTCTGAGCGCCAGCATGGTCAACGCCGTGAACGGCAAACAGGTCCTGGTCGATTCCATCAAATTCGGCGATCGCAAAATCGAACTGGCGATTCCGACGCATGGCGGCAAATACGTCGGCACCGTGGTCGGCGGCACCATCAACGGATATTGGACGATCGGGAACAAAGGCGTGCCGCTCAATTTCCAGCGATCCGACAAACCGGTGGTTACCATCAGCCAGGCGGAACGCGAGTTCGCAGTCTCCTACCTGGAGAAAACGCGCAAGGAATTTGAAGACAGTATTAGCGGACTGACACCTGCGCAGTGGAACTACAAGCCTTCAAGCGGCGGCTGGTCCATCGCGGAATGCGCCGAGCACATCGCCACCGGGGAGGACCTCATTTTCAATCTTGTTGTCTCCAGCCTCCTGAAGCCCGCCGATCCGGAAGCCGCACGTACCGGCCGGGAGCAGGACGCGCGGATCATCACCGGAATGACCGACCGCTCGAAGAAGGGGAAAGCGCCGGAGGTGCTGAAGCCCACGGGCAAGTATCCGACGCCCGAGAGCGTGGTGTCCGCGTTCGACGAGAAGCGCGACCGCAGCGTCGCATTCGTCAAGCTCAGTCAGGATGATCTACGCGGACGCATCACGCCAAATCGCAGCTTCGGGACGGTGGACGCCTACCAGTACATCCTGTTCATGGCCGCGCATTCCTCGCGGCATACAGCACAGTTGAACGACGTAAAGGCGGACGCGGGATATCCGAAGTAAACGCCGAGATCCCTATTTCGGATCCGGCTTTTGCTCAGCTAGCTTTTTCGCGGCGTCCACATAGTTCTTTGTCTTCGGGTTGTCCGCATTCCACTTCGGCGCATCTGCGCTTTGCGCCAACGCCAGAACGCCAAGCGCGACCATGCGGTCGATGCGTGCCAGATTATCGTAGTCGATCTTCTCCCAGTGGTCTCCAGGGCGGTGGTAGTCGGGAAACGCGAACGTGACGCCCATGGTGTGCGCGGGCACGCCAATGTTCGCGAGGCTCTGATTGTCGCTCCGGCTGAAATACGCGTCCGAATTGACTGGGTCCTTATAGACCTTGATGCCGGTGAGCGCTCCGGCGTTGACGAAGGCCGAAGTGAGATCGGAGTAGTCGAAGCCGGTGATCGACGCGTCGTTGACGTGAGGTCCGTCGCTGCCGTCGGTCCGGCCGAGTTGCTCGAGGTTGATATGCCCGGCGATCTTCGCGGCCGGGAACGGCGGATGCCCGCCGAACCACCGAGAACCGTAGCCACCGAGTTCTTCGCCGAAAAAAGTCACAAAGACGATGCTCCGCCGCGGACGTGTGGGAAGTTTCGCCAGAGTGGACGCCACTTCGATCACTGAAACGACGCCGCTTCCGTCATCGTTGGCGCCGTTGTTGATGCGGTCGCCATCGCCGGGCGGCAGCATGCCGATGTGGTCATAATGCGCGCTGACGACGAGGGCTGTCTCGCGGAGAACGGGATCCGATCCGCGTAGAATCGCGACCACATTGCGCAGCGGAGTCGGCGTGACCATGGACGCGCCCACGGCGACGTCGAGCTTGGCGGCGGACCCGGCTGCAAGGTCGCGCATCGCCGTGTTCAGGTACGTATTCTGGACGACGACGATCGGTGGCCCGCCTGGAGTGTTGGCTTCCTGCAATTGAAGCCGGCTCAGGAAGCGCGCCGCGCTTGCGTCGGCGATCACCACAACGGCGGGCTTTAGCCGGCCGATCTGTCCGAGCGCCTGAAGCATGCCGCGAGGTCCGCCGCTGACGACAAGGGCGGTGCCCGCAACGTCTTCCGGCTTCATCTTGGAAAGGTCTGCCTCCGCTTTGACGACCGTAAGTCCGGAGGCGTTCATCGACTGCGGTGCAAGAGCGGAGGCCTCGGAAGCCTGGAACGTCTTGTCGCCGATCGTCAACTTTACGTCGATACCTGTGTTGACGATCGACGTGTGGCGGTACTGCGCGACCTGAAAATAACCGTCGTTGCCGCCTGGTTCGAGTCCCGCGCGCCGGAACTGGGACGCGATGAATTCTGCCGCGATGTCGAGCCCTCGGGAAGGAGTCGCGCGGCCTTCGAGGAGGTCAGAGGACAGGAAAGACAGGTTGCCCTTCAGCGAGTCCGCCGAAATTCGGTCCAGCAACTGGCGCAGTTCCGGGGTCAGGTCTAGTTTGTAGTCGGCCGCCGGAAGGGCAATGGCGGCGGCCAGCAGAAGTACGAGCGAGCGGAGCATGTCTTTTCATATTGGCATGCGGCACGGTCGGGATCCGGCTCTTGGCTTCAGCCGCCGCCGATTCCTGAGCGCTAGCCGGCTGACTTCGCTTTGCGGCCCGCCTCGAGCACCGCGAGAATCGCGTCCACGTCGTAAACGGCTCCGCCCCAACTGCCGCCGCTGACATCCTGAAGCGCAGCCCATAAGCGAGTATCGGCCGGCAATGCCGGATCGGGTCGCAGCCCGGGATGCGAAGTCCGCGCGGCGAGGATTTGGTCGGCAGCCTCCGCATCCACGCGCACGCCGTTCTCTCCGACAAACGCCACCTCGCCTTCGAGATTCACCCGATCGATCGTGACTTGGATGAGGTCGCCATCCCGTAGCTTGCCGATCGGCCCTCCGGCGAGCGCCTCCGGCGAGATGTGGCCGATGCACGCTCCGGTCGAGAAACCGCTGAACCGCGCGTCCGTCAGCACCGCCACCTGCTTTCCCCAATCGAGGTAGCGAAGCGCGGCAGTAAGCTGCGAAGTCTCCTCCATGCCGGAACCCATTGGACCGCGCCCCATGAGAACCAGGACATCGCCGGGCTGAATGCGGCCGCCCTTGATGGCGGCTATCGCATCCGGTTCGGAAAGAAACACGCGCGCCGGTCCCGTCTTGCGGTAGACGCCGTCGGCGTCTACCACCGTCGGATCGATCGCTGTGCTCTTGATCACCGAGCCCTCCGGCGCGAGATTGCCGTGCGGAAAGCACACCGTCGACGTCAGGCCGCGGCTGCGCGCGGAGTCCGGACTCATGATCACGTCATCCGGATCGATGCCGTCGCGGTCACGCAGCACCGCGCGGACCCGTTCGCGCCGTTCGCTCGATTCCCACTCGTCGAGAACCGCGCCGAGCGTCTTGCCGGACACCGTAAGCGCCGCCGTGTCGAGCAGCCCCGCGCGCCGCAAGTGCAGCATGACTTCAGGCACCGCGCCGGCCAGGAATACCTGAATCGTCGCGAAATACTTCGGTCCGTTCGGCAACGCGTCGACGATCCGCGGAACGCTCCGGTTGACCCTCGCCCAATCCCGCGCGGTCGGACGCCGGAGTCCGGCTGCGTGCGCCACGGCCGCCAGATGCAGAATCAGGTTCGTGGATCCGCCGAACGCGGCGTGCACCACCATCGCGTTTTCGAGCGCCTGCGCCGTGACGATGGATTTGGTCGTGACGCCGCTCGCGATCATCCCGAGCAGCGCCTCCGCGGAGCGGCGCGCCATGTCGAGCCAGATGGCGTGTCCGGATGGCGCCAGCGCGGCGTGCGGAAGGCTGAGCCCAAGCGCCTCGCCGACGACTTGAGCCGTGGCCGCGGTTCCGAGAAACTGGCAGCCTCCACCCGGCGAAGCGCATGCGCGGCAGCCCATCTCGGCGGCGTACTCAGCCGTGATGGCTCCATGCGAAAAGCGCGCGCCGATGGTTTGAATGCGCCCCGCGTCCTCTCCTTCCTCCGGCAGCAGCGTGACGCCTCCGGGAACCAGCACCGTCGGCATGTCCCGCTGAGACGCGAGCGCCATCATCATCGCCGGCAGTCCCTTGTCGCACGTGGCGACGCCGATGACGCCGCGTCGCGTCGGCAGTGACCGGATTAGCCGCCGGAAAATCGTCGCGGCGTCATTCCGGTAGGGCAGGGAATCGAACATGCCGGTGGTTCCCTGGGTCCGTCCGTCGCAAGGGTCGGTACAGGCTCCGGCAAACGGGACTGCTCCGGAAGATTTCAGCGTCTCAGCGGCGGCTTCGACCAGCAGTCCGACTTCCCAGTGGCCCGTGTGATAGCCAAGGGCGACCGGTGTTCCGTCGTCGCGTCGCACACCGCCATGTGTAGAAAGAATA
>JBDTTK010000045.1:0-12287 GCA_039930685.1 Bryobacteraceae bacterium
CCACCGATGACATCTCCTCGAGCGAACGAAGCGCCTGAGCGGGCCAGAGCTTGCGGCTCAGGCGGTGGCAGACTTTCATTACCTGATAATCGGCTCGCAGCATATGCTGCTCAAGCGTATCCTCGGCCAGTTCAACGGAGCCGGCATGCTGCAAGAGATATGTCAGCATCGCGAAGTCCCTGTTCAGATTCGCTTCCAATTGCGTAAGCGGAACGGACGGATCGGCCTGGAGTTGCACCTGGACTGAGCGGAATTGAAGCTGATTGGCTTCGGCGATCTGGCTCGTATAGTCGGTAGCCGTTTTCGCACTTAGGATTAGCAGACACGTATAGCGGAACCAGTACCCGAACAGCAGCAGCGACACTCCGATGATGAGAATACTTGGAATCATCAAACCTTCAGGCCGGTCCCTTAACCGGATTTCACGAACAAGATCTATACGTACTAGTGGTCCTATTTCTCTGCCAAGAGCAGAGTAACATCAGAATCTGTTCGGAGGCAAGAGCCTAAGGTCATTTTTCCTCTCCCGCCTTTGCATCGAAGACCATCTCATGTCCTTCGACGCCTCGATCCCGGCAAAACCCTGAAAAAAGAGCCCCATAGCTAGACGTAAGATACTCCTTGGTACTAAAACCAAGCCGCTCGGCGGTCTGGTCGATCCAGCCAGGGGGACCCTCCAGCTCCAAGAAATCGCCGATTGGTGTCTCATCTAATAGGACATGGCCCAGTTCCGCAGGCGCGCCGTACTGTGTACGAAACTTCTCATAGCGGAACTGAGGAAGGTAGCCGAGCCGCTCAAAGATTCCCGCCAGCATATCGGCATCCGACACATCAAGTTCGAGTTCCTCGCGGACTTTGTGGGTTCCGCCCTCCGACTTGCCTTTGTAGGTAAGGATCTGGCGAGTTCCGGCGCGCCGGATACGAATCAACTGTCCGGCAGACCGCAGGCCCTGCGACGGAGTGTCGAACACTACGTTCGACTCGAACTCCCTGGGTCCGGACGGAATATATCCGTGTTCGCTAAGTAACGTGCGGCCGGCCTCGGCACTGTCGAGGCGAATTTTAACTTCGATTTCGAGCGGCATCCCTTACAATAGAGTAGCGTGCGCCCGTAGCTCAGCCGGATAGAGCAACTGGCTTCGAACCAGTAGGTCGGCCGTTCGAATCGGTCCGGGCGTACCAGAATTCCTCCCGCGGAATGTGCGGGCTATCCAAAATAGCGATCGAATACTTCGCGCGTCCGGGTCTGGATGCGAGCGAGTTCCTCTTGTAGAGACGCAGCCAGTTCGCCTTCGGGCAGCGCGCGGGTTACAAGCTCGGCTAAGAGCGCAACCTGCGGCTCCGAATTCGGCAAACGCCCTTCGACGTGTCCCGTCGCGACGCGCAGGCTGTGGTCCAAGGCGCGGTAGAAGGTCGCTGCTTCGCGCAGGAAGTCGGCGTCCTCGCGGTCTAGGTGGCCCATCTTTTCAATAATGTCGATGCGTTCCGGTGTATTGAGGACCGGAAAGAAGAAGCCGGCTGCCTTGAGCCGAAGATACAAAAGCAGGAAATCGATATCGTAGAAGCCACCGAAGCCTGCCTTCAGCGGATTCTCACCGCCCTGCTCGCGCTCAAGGCGCATGCGCATCTGGCGAAGATCGGCGCGGGAACGGCCGCTCTGCCCGTACCGCCTCCAATCGAGCTCCTGAAGGGCATGGAGAAACTCCTCGCCCGCTGGCAGGTTGCCGGCCACGGTGCGCGCTTTCATGTAAGCAAGGCCCTCCCAAGCCTCCGCCTTGCGCTCGAAGTAGTCGCTAAACGTTGTTACGGTCTGAACGAGCGCCCCCTCGCGGCCATTTGGCCGCAGGCGCGTATCGACAGCGAAGAGCGTGCCCTCGCCGGTGTACGCTGTCAGGATATCGACCATCCGGGATGCCGCGCGTGTCCAAAACAGCAACTCCGCAGCGTCGGCGTCCGGCAGAACGAAGACGAGGTCGGCATCCGACGCGACATCGAACTCGCGCAGGCCCAGGCGGCCGAGCGCGATCACCATCATCTGATTCAGAGGCTGGTATGCAGGCGATTCCGGAGGGTGCGCGGTGATCGTCTCGCGGACAGCCAGGCCGTACACCTCGCCGATGATGCGGTCCGCCAAATCGGAAGTCTGGGCCAAGGTCTCGAAAACCGGGGCGCCGAGGCAGATGCCCCGTGCCTGCAAGCGAAACATCTCGCGGCGAAAGGCCCGGCGCAACGTCACGGTGTCCGGTGCGCGCGAGATGAAGCCCGGCGAGAATTCCTGCAATTGCCGAAGTTCGATCAGCAGATCCGGCTCACGGACCAATTGCTCGGAGAAGTACGGTGAATACGCGAACAGATCCCGCGCGAACTGCATCGGCATCGGATCGCGTTCGAGGTTCCGCCATTGCTCGCTGTGCGAACCGAGCCGATCCCGGAACACGTCAAAAGCCTGTGCCGGCGGCCGCGTTGGCAAGTGGGCTACCGGCACTGCCTTCGGAGCAGGGCGCTCATCGGAAGGCTCAGGCGTCGGCGGCGCGCCGGACTGGTGCGCGTGGACGATACGGTCGTAAATGGTGACCACCTCATCAAGGTGCTGGCGCAGCCTCTCGATCAGCGCAGCCGCCGAAACCGATTCGTCGGCATAGGTCGCCTGCGGCATTCGCGCGGCGAGGATCGCCAGGGCGTTCGGGTCGGATGGGAGCTGATGCGTCTGGCGGTCTTCGTCAAACTGAAGGCGGTGCTCCAGATGCCGGAAGAACTGATAGGCGCCTGCCAGTTTGCCATATTCGGAAGGCGAAAGAAGATTCTTGTCCTGGAGTCGCGACAATGCAAGCATTGTGCCTCCGTGCCGCACCCAGGCGACGCGGCCGCCATGCAGCCGTTGGAGGCATTGCACCAGGAACTCGATGTCCCGGATTCCGCCGCGCGCGAGCTTGATGTCGATCGCGCCCTTTGCGGCCCTGGGTCCGGCGATTTTCCGTGCAGCCAGCTTCTCGTTTAGGCGTACGCGGGTCACCGACATGGTTTCGATCGCCTGGAAATCCAGCGTGGTGGAGTAGGTAAGCGGCTCGACGAATTCCAACAGCTCGCGCCCCGGAGAGGCATCCGCGGCGGCCGTGCGCGCCTTGATCATCATCTGCAGTTCCCAGTCGCGGGCGCGTGACGAGTAATAACGTTTCGCGCCTTCGAGAGAAATACAAACTTCACCGAGCTTGCCTTCGGGCCGCAGCCGGAGGTCGACTCGATAACAAAGGCCCTCCGGCGTATAGGTGGACAGCACCCGGGTTAACTCATTGGCAACCCGCTTGAAGAATTCCTTGTTGGTTTGCGGGTCGGCGCCATCCGTTGAGCCGTTGGCCCCGTACACGAACATCAGGTCGATATCGGAGGAATAGTTCAGCTCCTCGCCGCCCATCTTGCCAAGGGCAATGACGCTGAATCCGACTTTCGCCCCGGACTCGTCGCGCGGCGTGCCCAATGCCGTCTCAAAGCCGTCATAGATGCTCCAATACGCAACATCGACGATGGCGTCCGCGAGGCTCGACAGCTCTTCGGTAACCTCGGACAGCGCCGCGTAGCCGAGCACGTCGCGAATGAGGATGCGGAGGATCTGTTTGCGCCGGAAGGTCGCCAGTTGCAGAGGTTCCGGTTGGTGATTGCCGGCGAAGTCGCGCAGGCGCGAGCGGAACTCGTCAGCAGACAGGACGCGATGAAGATCGCCGGACGCGCGCAATTCGTCGATCCATTCCGGATGCTGAAGCACCTCCTCCGACAGGAAGCGGCTTTGCGAAAACACCGCGATCAGGAACTGGAGCCCGGCCGGAGATTGAATCAGCCGAACAAAAGCCTCCGGTTGGCGCTGCCGAAGTGCGGACAGCCCCGCGTAGACAGTCGGCGGATCCGCCGAATGCCCGACGAGAATCGCCGTTCGCTCCGCGAGAAAGGCGGGAAGATCGCGGACGATCTCATCGAGGGTGGGCGCAATCGACATGGATGGCACTCTGGAATTTATCGGCTCAAACGGCCTGGTCGAGCAGGGTAATTTCGTCGCCCGGTCTCACAATGCCGGGTGCGACAACAGCCGCATAGAAGCCCGCCAGGGCCCAACGGGGCGAGGTTGGGTCGCCGGCTTTTACATCCTTGTCATAGACAGCCGCTTGAATGTCGGAGCCATAGACCGACAACGTCTCGCACGGCACGCGGACTTTGGTCAGCTCGATGACTGCGGTGCCGGCGCGGAAACGCTGTCCGATCCGGAGCTGCGAAGCGGGTAAACCAACTGTAGTCAAATTCTCGCCAAGCGCTCCCGGGGACAAGGGAAAACCGCCGGCGATTAATTGCTCGATGGCTTCCGCAGCGATCAGGAGAATCGCTTGCTTGGGACCGCCATGGAATTTCGGATGCGCCCAATCGTCGCCGTCGACTCCGCGCAAGGTCACGATGCCTTCCGGGATGGGACGTTTGGGAACGCCACCGCGCGAAATATTTACTTGCAGGATTCTTCCAGTCACGCGTCGCCTCTTCATCGTAGCGCGCTCGTAAGCGACAGTCTCCAGGCAACTTCGGCGGATCCACGGCGGCAACCGCGGACGGTTCCCGTGATTCCGCGTGGTATCGAAGAGCCGGGAAATGAATTATTCACACGACGACGCCATCATCCGAAGCGCGATCGCCGAGCCACTGCGAAGCAAGGTCCATGCCGATGCGGCCGCGACGTATGCGGTGATTTTCGATTTGAACATCGAGTACGTGGATGGGCGGGAAGCCGCTGCGGACCGCGTCCGCGCCCTGCTCGAGCAAGCCGCGCGTGAGAGCGCTGGGGACAGCGGCGCGATTCACGAACGAAAGAGCGCGCAGAGCCGTCGATACCTATACGGCAGGCTCAGCGGCTCAGCGATTCGGCGACTGGCGGAGTTGGACGCGTCGCGTCCAAGGAAGCAGCGCGCGATTCACCGCATCTGGCTCGACTTCGAAGTGCGCTCGCTGTTGACACGTTCGCGGAGCACCGTCAAGGCGGACGCGGCGCAGCGTTCGTTTTCGGCGCTGGGCGAAGGCATCGTCTGGGCTGTTCTCGACACGGGGATCGATGGCACTCACCCGCACTTTGCGTTGCACGGCAATCTCCTCGTCGACGCGCCATTGCGGCACATGGACTTCACGGCCGACAGCCCGGCTGCAGTTCAAACGCTCGGCGACTCGAGCGGCCATGGAACGCATGTCGCGGGAATCCTCGCGGGCGAGTACGAAGGCGAGGGCGACTCCGCGGCGCTCGCGATGCAAAGGCAACGTGGAGACGACGGCGAAGTTCAGCACGTGCGGACCGAGGTCCGCGCCGTGGCCGGGATGGCGCCTCGCGCTAAGCTGCTCAGCCTCCGCGTCCTCGACGATTCCGGCTTGGGCGTGGTGTCGAATGTGCTCGCCGCGCTCGACTACATCGAGCAAGTGAACGATCACGGACGGCGGCTGCTGATTCATGGCGTCAATTTGAGCGTCGGCTACGACTTCGATCCGGAGTGGTTTGCCTGCGGACAGACGCCGTTGTGCGCACAGGTCAACCGGCTGGTGCGCACGGGTGTCGTGGTGGTGGCCGCCGCCGGAAACAGCGGCGGCGGCTTCACGCCTTCCATTACGGATCCGGGAAATGCGGACCTCGCGAGCACGGTCGGCGCTACCCATGCGGAGATGCCGCATGTGTACGGCGTGTCCTATTTCTCCTCGAAAGGTCCGACAGGGGACGGGCGCGCCAAGCCGGATCTGATCGCGCCAGGCGAAAACGTCCTGTCGTGCGGACGCGATGAGTGCAGTCCGGCTAGAGCGGTTTATGTGGAGCGCAGCGGCACCAGCATGGCGGCTCCGCATGTGTCGGGCGCGATCGCTGCGTTTCTCTCGGTGCGTCGCGAATTCATCGGACAGCCGGAAGCTGTCAAGCGCATTTTCACTTCAACCGCCACGGATCTTGGGCGGGAAAGACATTTTCAAGGTCATGGGCTGCTCGACCTGATGCGAGCGATCCAGTCGGTTTGACCGGCAACGGAGGCAAAGGACTCTCATGTACGAATTGCATTTCAATCAGCGCGGCGAACTGCTCGATGGTTCGGCCTTGCCCCTTCTTCAGGACGCGTCGCGCGTCCTCGTCCTCGCTCACGGATGGAACAGCTCGGTCGCCGAGGCGCGGGATCTCTACTGCGGATTGCTCAAACAGCTAAGCCAGTTCGGAGAGGAGCCCGCCGCGATCGCCGTGTTTTGGCCGTCGAAGAAGTTCGACGATGACCTGGGCAAGGAATTCGATTCCGCCCTCGACAGCCCGATGGCGCGGCAGATTCTAGTCGGCGCGATGCGGGCAGCGGTTCCGCGGCTCGATCCGCTGCCCGAGTTCCACGGGCTGCCTGTCGAGATCCTGCTGCGCCGTCTCGCAGGAGCCACGACGATGCGCCACGGGCTACTGAATCTTGGCAATCTGACGACCTTCTATCAAATGAAGGAGAGAGCGGGCGCGGTCGGCGGCAATGGCGTGGCGCCGGTGCTCGACGCGCTGCGCGCCCGTCATCCGGGCTTACAAGTTCATCTGGCAGGGCACAGTTTCGGGGCGAGGTTGGTGACGGCGGCGGCGGATTCGGTGAAGACGCCGGTGCGGTCGATGACCCTACTGCAGGGCGCATTCTCTCATCACGCGTTCTCGCCCTCTGTCGGCGGCGGCTCGGGTGCGTTCCGCGAAGTGCTGACACACAAGCAGGTGGCCGGACCGATTCTCGCGACTCACACGCGAAATGACAAGGCAGTGGGACTGGCGTATGCGCTGGCAGCTCGCGCCGCTGGACAGGAAGCCGCGTTCCTCGGCGATGCGAGCGACCGCTTCGGCGGAATCGGTTCGAACGGCGCGCGAAAGACGCCGGAGGCACTCGATCAAAGTCTATTGCCGGCCGGGCGGCCGTATCTCTTAGAGCCCGGCAAGATTCATAATCTGCGCGCGGATCCGTTCATCTCCGGGCATTCGGATATCGTGCGGCCGGAAATAGGCTGGCTGCTGAGCCAGGCGTTAGCGGCGTGAAGATGCCTGCTACGTCAGATTCCAGCGCGAGACCACCCGGGTATCCCGCTCCCAGCCCAGAACGCTGACGGACGCGGTGGACAGCGCAAACAGCCGGGCCGCTTCCGGCTCAATCCCGAGCCAGCAGGCCGCGAGAACGCGGAGCACGTGGCCATGCGCGAACAGCGCCACCTGTCCGCCGGACGCGGCTTGGATTGCTCTTTCGATCACGCGGGTTGCTCTCTCGGCGACCTGCTCGATGGATTCGCCGTTCGGCACACCATCGCGCCAAAGACTCCAACCGGGACGGTCTTTCCAGACGTCAGGCGTGGTCCGGCCCTCATAGGCGCCGTAGTCCCATTCGAGCAAATCAGGATCGATCTGAGCGTCGGTGAATCCGGCAAGCCGGCAGGTCTCTGCGGCGCGCTGCAGAGGGCTGGACATGACCAGATTGAAGGTCTGCCCTTCCAGTAGGTTTCGGAGTTCGCCCGCTTTCGCGACTCCTTCAGGCGTAAGTGGTAGATCCGTAAGTCCCGTGTGCTGGCCGGACTTGCTCCACTCAGTTTCACCATGTCGAACGAGCCAGAGTTGTGAAGGCACCAGGGGATTCTACAGTGGTCGCGAATCATTGTGCGAGGCCGTGCCGCACCACTCTACGCGGTTGCTACGATCAGAACTTGGCGACTCACGCTACGACCGTGGAACCGTCTTCGGGTTGGGCGCCGCTACGGCGACCGCTGTTCCGGAATCGATGGATCGCGGCGCTGGTCTCAAACCTCGGCACCTGGATGCAGGACACAGCCGGCACGTGGCTGATGGTCTCGCTGACCTCGTCGCCCCTGCTGATCGCCTTGATGCAGACCGCCGCGAGCCTTCCTGTGCTGCTATTGGGCGTACCCGCCGGCGCGACCGCCGACATGTTCGACCGCCGCCGGCTGCTGATTTTCTGGCAGTCGTGGATGCTGGTGTCGGTCGTCATCCTCAGCGTCCTGACCGTCGCCGGAGTCGTATCGCCCTGGACGCTGCTGGTATTGACGCTGCTGCTCAACGTCGGTGCGGCCATGAGTAATCCGGCTTGGCAGGCGATCGTGCCCGAGCTCGTCCCGCGCGAAGAACTCCCGGACGCCATCGCCCTGAATTCGGCCGGCTTCAATCTGGCGCGCGCCGTCGGACCCGCACTGGGCGGATTAGTAGTTGCGGCTTTCGTCTCCGCGGTCACGGGCGCGGGCGTGGTTTTCTTCCTGAACGCCATCTCGTTCGTGGCCGTGATCCTGGTCATGTACGCATGGAAGCGGACGCCTCTCTTTCAGAGCGCGCTTCCGGGCGAACGTCTGTTCGGCGCCATGCAGTCGGCCGTGCAGTACGTCCGCCATTCGCCGCCATTGCGAGCCATCCTGCTGCGGTCCATCGTGTTCAGCACGTTCGTCAGCGCGATGTGGGCGCTGCTGGCCGTCGTGTCGCAGCAAGACCTGCAACAGGGCGCGGCGGGATACGGCCTGCTGAACGCCTGCGTCGGTCTTGGCGCCGTGGCCGGGGCGACGTCGCTCGCCCGGCTGCGCCGCAGGTTCTCCGCGGACGCGATTGCGATGGTGGCCACCACGGTGATCGCGGCAACGCTGCTGATCATGGCCTTTTCACGGAGCGTTCCGTTGATTCTCGTCGCGTTGTTCGCCGCCGGCTTCTCCTGGACATGTACGACGTCCACGTTGAACGTTGCGGTGCAGTTGTCGGTTCCGGCGTGGGTCCAGGCGCGCGCGCTCGGGACCTACCAGATGATCTTTCAGGGAGGCATGGCGCTCGGCAGCGCCCTCTGGGGGACGGTCGCGGAACACACGACGGCATCGCAGGCACTGACGGCAGCGGCGTTGGGCTTGCTGGCGACGCTTCCGCTGGCACTGCGGTACCACCTGCTTCGCGGGGCTCCGCCGGACTTGCGGCCGTCGCTGAGCGGACGGCCCGAACCCGTCTTCCGAAGGAAGCCGGACAACGAAGAGGGTCCTGTCCTTGTGACGATCGAATACAGGATTCCGCAAAAAGACTACGACGCGTTCACCGAGGAGATCCACCGCCTGCGCGATGTGCGGTTGCGCGACGGGGCGATCCGCTGGGGCGTCTATCAGGACGCGGCCGATCCCGAGCGCATCATCGAGACATTCGTCGTCGATTCATGGCTGAAGCACTTGCGGCTGCGCGAGCGCATGACCGCCTCGGACCGCGTAATCCGCGACCGGGTCCGCGCATTTCATCAGGGCCCAGGGCACCCCGTCGCGTCGCATATGATTTATGCCCGGCAGCGGAGGCAGTGAGTGCGTTTCGTCTAACGCACGCGCGAAATTGAGAAGCTAGAAGGTTTCATGAGACGAATAACAAAACGCCCCCTGCACCCCGGCGAAATCCTGCGAGAACAGTTCATGGCCGAGTTCGGCGTTAGCGCAAACCGCCTGGCCCGCGATCTGAGGAGTTCCAGTGACGAGAGTCAGCGAAATTGTGAACGAGAGGCGGGCCATCTCGCCGGATACCGCTCTGCGGCTGGCCCGGTACTTCGGGACGACGGCGGAGTTCTGGATCCATTTGCAGTCTACGTACGATCTGGATGTCGCGCGCGTCTCGTTACCGCAAATTGAGGCGGATGTGCGTCCGATCGCGGCGGCTTGAGGTTGCTGCAATTAGACTGGAGTCACTCCGGGATGTGCTCAACCACCCGAATCAGCGCCAACTCGCGGGTTTGAATGCCGCGATTTGCTTTTCTGCGTCTCGAATCTGGGCGGGGCTCATCGTCTTTTCCAACTGGTCGACAGGTTTCGACGCTGCCGCGTAGCCACCTCCAACAGCCAGTCGCATCCACTTCAGTGCCTGCACTAAGTCCTGGTTGACGCCGGTTCCGCCTGCGTAGAGGGTTCCCAGTGCGTACTGCGCAATCGGTAAGCCTTGATCAGCGGCCTTGTAGAACCAGTGTGCCGCTTTCCGTTCGTCCTTCTCGACACCTGTTCCATCGAGGTATGCGAAGCCGAGATTCACTTGCGCCGCTTTCTGGCCTCGCTGCGCTGCCTTGAGGTACCAACCTGCGGCGGCTGCAGGATCGCGTGGGGCGCCGCGTCCCGCCGCGAGGAGTCCGCCGATCAATAGCTGAGCTTGCGGATTGTATTGCGCGGCCGCTTTACGTGCCCACTCGATCGCCAGTTTGTCGTCGCGGTCGACTCCCTCGCCGTTCGCGTACATCTCGGCGACTGCGGCCTGCGACGGCGCATAGCCTTTTCCGGCCACCTCCAGCAATAGCTCGAAGGCACCCTTCGGATCCTTGTCGCGTCCGTTGCCCGAGCGATACGCGAGCGCCAGATTATGCATTCCTCTGAACTTTTCCTGCTTCGCGAATGCGGAGCCGTCGGGTCCCGCCCGCACGAAGTTCACTTCGATGGAAGCCCTCATGGCTACTGGCTTCCCATCAATGGCGCCCGGGCGAAAGCGCCACTTCATCACCGTGCGGATAGCCTCCTCCTCCATCCGAGGGTTCACCGGACTGAGAACGCGGATATCCTCCGGCTCTCCGCTGGTGCTAATCACGATGCCCAGTACCACCGTTCCAACCCCGCCGACGCTGTTTGGCTCCACCTTCTTAATGACGCTGGGGGGCGTCGACTTGGGCTCTTTCAGGCCATAGATTTTCTCCGGACCATCCTGAGCAGCGCAGATCCATAGGGCCGCGATGAAGATCACAGGGCTCTTGCACATCGGATTCATTTTGCCGGAATCAACCCCGCATTTTCCAGAATCTTTCGACCAGAGGGCGTCTTCAGGAAATCCAGCACCCCGCGTGCAGCCGTCAAGTTCGGCGAACCCTTAATGACTGTGGCGGCCTGCGTAATCGGCCGATAGGATTCCCTCGGCAGCAGGACGCCGCCCTTATCCTTAATCAGCGTCCACGCGCCAAGGAACGCATCCGCGTTGCCGGATTCCGCGAACTGGAAGGCCTGCCGGACGTTCTCCCCATAGACAATCTTCGATTGGAGCAGCTTCCATATGCCGGCACCCTCTAGAGCCTGTTTTGCGGCGACTCCATAAGGAGCATGGGCGGGGTTCGCGATCGCGATATTCCGCAGGTTTGCCAAGTCAGCAAGGCTGCGGACCATGCCCCCAGGCGAGTACAGTCCGAGCTGTCCATACGCATAGGTTTCGACCGAATCCGCCTTTCCCGCTCGGACAAGGTCCTCCGCATATTCGAAGTTCGCGGACAAGAATAGATCGTAGGGCGCCCCATTGGCGATTTGCTTCGACAGATTTCCGCTCGAACCAAGCGTGAACGTAAGCTTATCATTCGGAAAGGCTTTCTGAAGTGGCTGCTGGAGAGGCGCGAGATCTGCTGCGGCGGCAATCAAGATATCAGTCCCGAAACTTGACAATGGAAGACTAAGATTGCATACTAAGAGCATGCTTAGCGGCGCAACGCGTCGCCAAGCGGCTGAAGACTGTGCCCGGCTGGACCGCGGCAAAGCATTGCGTGACGCGTAAAGGAACTTGAACATGAGCAAAATCATTGGTATCGATCTCGGCACCACCAACTCCGTGGTGGCCGTTATGGAGGGTGGGCAGCCTGTCGTCATCCCCAATCAGGAGGGCGGCCGGACGACGCCTTCGGTGGTCGGTTTCGCGAAAAGCGGTGAGCGCTTGGTTGGCCAGGTGGCGAAGCGCCAGTCCGTCACCAACCCCGAGAATACCATCTACTCCGTGAAGCGGTTCATGGGACGCCGCTTCGACGAAGTGGGCGAAGAGACCAAGCTGGTCCCTTATCAGATTGTGCGCGGCGACAATGGCGATGCGCGCGTCGACATCGGCGGCAAGAAGCAGTCTCCCCCCGAAATTTCCGCGATGATCCTGGTGAAGCTCAAGGAAGCGGCGGAAGCCTACCTCGGCGAAAAGGTCACCAAGGCCGTCATCACGGTGCCTGCGTACTTCAATGACGCGCAGCGCCAGGCGACCAAGGACGCGGGTCAGATTGCCGGCCTCGAAGTGATGCGCATCATCAACGAGCCGACGGCGGCGGCGCTCGCCTACGGCCTCGACAAGAAGAAAGACGAGACCATCGCCGTCTATGACTTTGGCGGCGGCACCTTCGACGTCTCGATCCTCGAAGTGGGCGACGGCGTGGTTGAAGTGAAGTCGACCAACGGCGACACCCACCTCGGCGGCGACAACATCGACCAGCGCATCATCGACTGGCTGATTCAGGAATTCAAGAAGGACCAGGGCATCGACGTCTCGAAGGACC